>JAHEAU010000102.1 GCA_024642625.1 Lewinellaceae bacterium | reverse complement strand
CAACAGAACTCTTGACAAAAGTGATGGCTGGATTGGGAATTAAAACTGTATTTACTGACCTGAATGATCTGGATACAATAGAGTCTCAGTTAAAGGCAGATTCATCAATTCGAGTGATCTATCTTGAAACACCAACCAATCCTACATTATCGTGCCTGGATATTGAATCGATTTCGACACTTGCGAAGAAATATCAAATAAAGACGGTCGTTGATAATACCTTTTCTACACCGTACTTGCAGCGGCCTTTTGCTCACGGGGCTGATTTTGTCATCCATTCGACTACGAAATACCTGAACGGGCATGGCACGGGTATAGCCGGCCTTGTTTTAGGTCGGGATAAGTCGTTTATGATGGATCGTTTTTTTAGTGTGTTGAAACTGACTGGCGCAACGTGCAATCCATTTGATGCCTGGATGGTCGCTAATGGCATTCGCACCCTACCCTTGCGTATGGATCGTCATAGCGCGAATGCAATGCAATTGGCCAACGCATTGGTTGCACATCGGGATGTAGAACAGGTCAATTATCCAGGCTTGGCGATCCACCCTTCCTATTATTTGGCCAGCAGGCAGATGTTGGGTTATGGTGGCATGCTCAGCTTTTCAGTAAAAGGAGGTCAGAAGAATGCTTTTCGAGTCATGAATCAACTGAAATTGGCCAGTTTGGCACCGACTCTTGGTGACATCGATACGCTGGTGCTCCATCCGGCTACATCCTCGCATTTGCGTATTCCAAAAGAGATTCGTGAAGAGCAAGGGATCACGGATGGGTTGATCCGCGTTTCTGTTGGTTTGGAAGATCCCATTGATTTAATCTCTGACTTCACTTCTGCCCTGGACTAGGCACAACCAACGGTTCAGCTTACCTGCCTCGCCGACCAAACTCGACTACTGCCAGGTCCTCTATTTTATCATTCTGAATGTTGAAGGTCAACATGGTCCGTATGATATGAAAGCCGTGGTGGCCGGCTGCTCCTGGATTCATATGCAAGTGACCAGTTTTTTGATCTTTCATTACTTTTAGAATGTGGGAATGACCACAAATAAACAGTTGGGGTTGATGATTTAGGAGCAATCCTCTGGCATGAGCATTATAGGTATTGGGATAGCCACCAATGTGCGTCATCGCAACCTGGACTCCATTTAATGTAAAAACTTGATCTTCTGGCAGGGCGGCTCTGATCCTGTGATCATCAATATTACCATATACAGCCCGCACGGGACCAATGGACTCTAAAGCTGTCAGGACCTCCATTGAGCCAATATCTCCAGCATGCCAGATCTCGTCGCATTCTTTGAGAATATCGATGATTTCCTCTCCCATATAGCTATGGGTGTCAGACAATAAGCCAATTTTCATTAAACCGGTATTTGAAGCACAATCTTACCAAATTGTTTGCCCTCTTCCATATAGGTATAGGCTTCAGCACAGGCTCCAAGTGCAAAAATGCGATCTACAACCGGAACAATTTTGTGGAGGCAAATAAATTTCATCATTGATGAAAAATCATCCGGGCTCCCCATGGTAGAACCGAGTAGTCGGAGTTGCTTCCAGAATAGAATATGGGGACTGAAGGTAGGTACTCCACCCGAAGTGGCCCCATAACAAACAATTCGACCTCCAGGTGAAGCGATCTTCATTATTTGAGCCAGCCCCTCTCCTCCCGCACCATCGATGACAAGATCGAAAGGCCCAATCTGTCGGGCAGTTTTGGTCCATTCCGGATCAGTGTATAAGAAGCCTCCTTTTACACCAAGATCAACAGCTCGGTCTATTTTGGTCTGATTGCCGGATGTTACCCAAACCTCCGCCCCGGCAGCAAGTGCAAATTGCATCGCCCACAAAGCGACCCCACCGCCAATCCCGCTGATCAGAACCCGATCTGCTGAACTGATCTTGCCCTGAGTGACAACAGCACGAAAGGCAGTGACTCCAGCCAATGGAATGGCAGCGGCTTCTTCAAAGCTCAAATGGTCAGGCATCGGATGGATTTGACTTTCAGGCACGAGGACTTTTTGTGCAAATGTCCCGTTTGATGGCATCCCTAAAATGTCGAATGCGTCGGACTGAACATTGGGGTTTGCTCCCCAGTTCATCCCTGGATTGATGACCACCGGGTCATTACCTATGAATCCGGCCCCATCGCTTCCTGGAATGAATGGAAACTGAAGGCGGGCATACTGGCCCTGATGAATCCAAACATCCCGATGATTCAACGCTGCAGATCGAAGATTGACCAGAACATGGCCATCCAAAGGAGCGGGATCCTCCACTTCAATAGAACGCAAAGGACCATTTATCTCAGCTAAAACTATACTCTTCATAGGTCAATATTTCGGGGCAGCGAAAAAGGAAGTTTAAAGCTCTTGAATGCATTAACTTCGACTTAAGAACCCAAAATATGAAGAACTGGAATACCCCTCGCCCGCTCTACCATTTCAGCATCAGCATGCTGCTCGGATTTTTTATATCGACATTGTTCATTAGCCTGCCTCAATCAGGTTATGCTTGTGAAATTTTTGAAGTGGTCGTTGAAAAAGGCGATTGCACATCAGATTCTACATATAGCCTGTGGATCAATTTTGAATATGTAGATGTTCAAAATGACTATTTCGATCTTTGGGCAAATGGGGTATATTTTGGATACTATGCTTATGCTAATCTGCCGATAACCATTCCAAATTTTCCCAAATCCGGAAACAATAATGATTGGATAAAGATCTGTGATAATGACAATCCTGGATGTTGCAAGATCAAAGAGTTTTTGTCTAAAGACTGCAGCAACTTTAATGATTGTTCGATCACTGAAGTTTCAGTTGTGAAAGGGGATTGCACTTCGGAGGAGACCTATACAATCACTATTAATTTTGATTACCAAGGCGTCCAAAGTGATTATTTTGATCTCTGGTTCAATGGTGTTTTTTATGACCAGTTCTTATATACGGCTCTGCCATTGACTATTAATGACTTTCCCAAGAGTGGAAACAATAATGACTGGATCAAGATTTGTGACCATGAAAATGAGAACTGTTGTAAGGTCAAAGAATTTGACACAAAAGACTGTTCAAACTTTAACGGCTGTGATCTATGGGATTTAATTGTTGAGCCATATGCGTGTGAAGACGGTCATTTTCTGGTCGATCTTGACTTTAATTATGCCAATGTGGGCTCGAATGGATTCACCGTTCAAGGTAATGGAGTTCAGTACGGAACCTTTGACTATAATGACCTATACATCACTTTTGGGCCTCTAGAAGGCGATTGTCAGACAAATTATGAGTTTGTGGTCAAAGATGTTGACAATCCGGATTGCCAGGCTGTCTTCATTCTGGGCGAAGTCTGTTGTGACAGTACATGCAACCTCTACGATTTGGTCGTTGAAAAAGGGGAATGTACTTCTGATTCAACGTATTCTTTGACAATTAACTTTGCGTATCAAAATGTCAATGGGGCTAGTTTTGACCTCTATGCAAATGGCACGTTCTTCGGTTATTATAACTATGCACAGCTTCCGCTGACCATCTTGAATTTCCCAAAGAGTGGTGGCAACAATGACTGGATCAAGGTTTGCGATAACGACAATGAGGATTGCTGTGCCATTAAAGAGTTTGATACCAAACAATGTGGCGGTAATGGGAATTGCGAAATATGGGACTTAGTCATAGAAAAAGGAGAATGTACTTCTGATTCGACATATAACCTGACCATTGATTTCAATTATCAGAATGTGAATGGTCCCAGTTTTGACCTATTTGCAAATGGGTCTTTTTTCGGATCCTACAACTATTCTCAGCTTCCCTTGACGATTACCAACTTCCCCAAGAGTGGAAGTAACAATGACTGGATCAAGGTCTGTGATAATGATAATGAGAATTGTTGTAAGGTGAAGGAGTTTGATACCAAGGATTGTGGAAACAATAGTGATTGCAGTATTAAAGAGCTTGAAGCTAATGTCGGTGATTGCAATGAAGATGACCTCTTTTATGTAACAATCAATTTTCAGGCTATGAATCCTGGGTCACAGGGATTCTCTATCCTGGGGAACGGGATGAACTATGGGTCTTTCTCTTACGATTCTATTCCAATAGTTCTCGGACCTTTTGAGGGAGACTGTGACAAGATGTATGAATTTGTTGTGAAAGACAATGAGTTTGAAAATTGCAGCAAAGGCATCGATGTCGGTAAAGTGTGCTGCAATGTTGAGCCTTGTGAGATTTATGATCTTGAAGTCACAGTTGGCGAATGCACAGGTGACAGCACGTATCTAGTAACGATCAATTTCCAAGTACAAAATCCGGGGAATAACTACTTCGAAGTTTGGACGAATGGGGACTATTTCGGTTACTTTCCATTATCCAATCTGCCATTTACCATGAACTTTCCTGCTGGTGGATTCAATATTGATGAACTCAAAGTATGTATCAATGATCACCCGGATTGCTGCAAAACGGCTGAATTCGCACCTCCAACCTGTTTGCAAATGCCAATATTTACAATCAAGGCATCAAATGATACAAAGGCAGGAGCTTTCGAATCAGGTAATAATTCAACATTAAAAGAAGGCCATCAATCAACTATTGGTTCGAATTTGAACTTTGAAGTACATGTCATGGCGGGTTCTGAACGATTGAGGATTTTGACCAATACAGGATCCTTTGTTCGAAATATCTTTGTGTTTGACACAATGGGACGGCAGCTTGCCAACTTTTCACCATCCAATGGTGATGTCAATCAATATGATGTTGATATTTTGCCGATCACCGGAATCGCAATTATCCAGGTGACATTTGCGGATGGCCGACAGGTCAGGAAGGTGTTTGTACCTTAAATCTTCTTGAAGCAATAGTTATAAAAAACGCCAACTTTGGATGAATCCGAAGTTGGCGTTTTTGTCTTTTACAGGGTGAATTGAACTTCTGCTACAGTGGAATATTTCCATGTTTTTTGGCTGGCAACTTATCTACTTTGTGTTCCAGCATCTTAAATCCTTTAATCAGTTTTCGTCTGGAATCTTTTGGATCGATCACTTCGTCAATAAAACCCCGGTTTGCGGCTTTGTATGGATTTGCAAAGGTTGAATTGTACTCTTCTTCCATTTCCTTCAACTTTTGCTCTCTATCGTCAGCCTCATCGATTTCTTTTTTGAAGATGATCTCAATTGCGCCTTTGGCGCCCATTACAGCAATCTCTGCTGACGGCCAGGCAAAATTCAGATCTGCACCGATGTGCTTTGAATTCATTACATCGTAGGCACCGCCGTAAGCTTTCCGTGTGATCAGCGTGATACGTGGCACAGTCGCCTCACTAAATGCATATAACAATTTAGCTCCATTGGTAATGATCGCGTTCCATTCCTGATCGGTTCCTGGAAGGAATCCGGGGACATCGACAAGAACCAGGAGGGGTATATTGAATGAATCACAAAAACGAACGAAGCGGGCTGCTTTTTTGGAGCTGTTAACATCCAAAACACCAGCGAGACTCATTGGCTGATTGGCTACAATACCAATACTTCGTCCTCCCAAACGGGCAAATCCAACAACGATATTGTCTGCATAATATGGGTGTATCTCCATGAACGACGTATCATCCATGATCCCCTGGATCACATCCCTCATGTCATAGGGCTGATTGGGATTATCCGGGATTATACTCCCTAATGCTGGTCTGATTTCTTCACCAATTGTGTATGGGAGATCGCTTGGCTTTTCTTCGCAATTCTGGGGCATGAATGACAATAACTGTCTGATCATTGCCAGGCATTCAATGTCGTTCGGTGCTGTGAGATGAGTGACACCACTTTTGCTCGCATGTGTCATTGCGCCGCCAAGTGCTTCGCTGGTGACTTCTTCATTTGTCACTGTTTTAACCACATTAGGTCCAGTCACAAACATATAGGAAGTATCCTCTACCATCAGGATAAAGTCGGTCATTGCAGGAGAATACACCGCGCCTCCTGCGCAGGGGCCCATCACGGCTGAAATCTGTGGAATGACACCTGAAGCCCTGACATTGCGATAGAAGATGTCTGCATAACCGCCAAGTGAACTTACACCTTCTTGAATTCGTGCTCCACCGCTATCATTCAAGCCGATTAACGGAGCTCCGGTTCTCATGGCCATGTCCATGACTTTGCAAATTTTCTCGGCATGTGTCTCTGACAATGATCCTCCAAAAACAGTGAAATCCTGAGCAAAAACATACACTAACCGGCCATCGATCGATCCATATCCGGTGATGACGCCATCCCCATAAATCTTCTGCCGGTCCATCCCGAAATCAGTTGTCCGATGTGTGACAAACATGCCGATCTCTTCAAAAGAACCTTCATCCAAAAGAAAATGGATGCGTTCCCTGGCTGTCAACTTGCCCTTTTCATGTTGCTTGTTGATCCGCTTTTCACCTCCCCCCTCGAAGGCCTCTCCTTGTAAATCCCTCAATCGGTTCAACTTGTCTTTCATCCTTCGATTATTTCAATTGTGATGCAGCATTCCGGTAGGCGTTTGCATTACCGGTATCTCCCATCTTTTCAAAAATAGACGCTGCAAGCTCGTATGCTCCTTTGAACTTGGGGTTGGTTGCCACTGCTTTCTTTGCATAATCGACTGCTATGTTCAGATTGTTGCGCTGCATCTCAAGTGATGCCAAATAGTAGTATGCAAAGAAATTGTTCTCCTGAAGTTCTGCCGCCCGTTCAAATGCACGTATAGCCGGCTCAATTTCATTTCTATTGATATGGTAAAGTCCCAGATAATTAGCTGCCGTTAAATTCTCAGGATCAATCGCAAAGGTTTTATCCAAAGCAGATTTTGCCAAATCATTTTGACCCGAATTGATCAAACTAAAAGCAAGGGCTGACAAAACAACTTCATCACTCGGATCCTGCTTTGCGGCTTCCTCAAGGAGGGGAATTGCTTCTGCAAAGCGATTCTGTTTTTGCGCATTGATACCTTCAAATGCCGCTTTACCCGGACTCTTTACAATAGCGAGGACTGGCGTAGAATTGACGTTGATAGTATGTACAGTAGGGCCAGGTGGCCAACTTCCCTGTCTGATATATGATCCATCAATAAATCGGGATTGGAACAATCCGTAGTCCCATTCAGCATCATGCCGTTGTCGATAACGCACATAGACTGGTTTGACCTTGTCGCCGAAACGAGTCAAATACTTATCAAGCTGATAGCCAAAATTTGAGGCGATCGTAACCTCCTCCGTCATTCCCTCATGAATGATACCTTCAGATTCAAGCCATTCAATTCCTTGTTTGATGGAAATGCCCCAATAATCGGTTTCATATTCACCCAAAGCACCTGCTATCCCCCCTTGGACAGGAGAAAAATAGATATAACTCAGGAAAGGGTTTCGCACGACAAAGAATAATGGATCCAAAGCCATAAACCCGACCAAGCCAAGAACAGTTGGTTTCATCCATCGAATGTTGCCAAAATGACGATACAGATGAATAATCCCTAAACTCGACAGGACAGCGCCCGCGGTATAAGGGAAAATCATATGCCTCCATCCATCATAAAGTGTTGATCCCTTGTACATGACGTATATGAAGGGGAATAGAAAAGCGAAACCAAGCATCAACATCGGCAATGTCCCATAGCGCTGGAACATACCACGAAGGAAAACCAAACCAGCTAACCACCCGAACAAGACGAAGAGTGGGACAGTAACAAATACCCATCTCGGCAGGTAGTCCAATGGAAGGTTTTGCGCAAAAACCATGGCCCCATTAAACAACAGGCGAATATTGACGCCATAGTTTGAAAGTTCAGACAGGGAGGCTGAAATATTTTGAACTGGTGATTGAAGGGCAAAAGGCCAGAAAGCCAATGTGATCAACAACCCGGATAGAGTCGGGACAATGCCCCATATCAGATATCGACCAAATTTCTGTTTTAGATTCGAAGTTATCGTTCGGTTGGCGATAAAATGAAGAACGGCAAAAAGTCCAAAAATGGCAATCAAAATCAAACCACCAGATCGGACTCCAAGTGCTATTCCAAGTCCCACTGACAGTCCTGCAATTGTCTTCCAGGAAGGTTTCGGTATAGATTTCAACCAAGCTAGGATGAAATACAGGCTCATTATATATCCAGTAGCAAAGGGAATATCCTTTGGGTTCATAACGCCATGTCCCAAGAACCGAGGAGAAAGGAAGAGAACCAGGAAGCCAAGAATGGCACCTTCCCATCCCGATAAAGCGCCTACGATCAGTGCAGCAAAGAAGATCGCTGTCCATCCAAAAAGTGCATTCCAAATATGTCTGACTCGATGGTAGCCTTCCATTTCTGGTGAATCATTACCCAGCATTCTATTCGTGGCACCTGAAATCACTTCAAACAATCCACCATAATAATGCATTTTTGTTTTAGGCAGATTCAACGCTGTGGTATCTGCGCCGCCACTGGAATACCAGGACATTAATGCCTGCTCGTATTCATTTTGCATCCGGTCATCACCATTGATGCCTGTGCCTTGTCCAGCCCATAGCATCCAGATTAACCCAAGGCCTGCAATGGCCAGAAAAAGTTGCTTCAGTTTATTAGGGCCTGAATCTATCCACCATGCTGGCCAATGTGCCAACCAGGTTATGTAAGATGACGGGACGGTAGATTGGATAGATTGTTCCCGATTTTTTGTTGGTTTTGCTTTCTGCTTCTTCTGAGCCATACCTGGTTACGGATTGTAGGAATTGACAGCTTCTATGACCCGTTCGCGCTCTTCCTGGGTCAATTCAGCGAACATTGGCAAAGACACACAAGTCGAGGCAAGAGCTTCGCTACGGGGCAGATCACCTTGTTTATATCCAAGAGAGGTATATGCTTTTTGCAGATGACAAGGCACTGGATAATGGAGGGCCGATTGCACACCCCTATTCTGTAGATGTTTCATCAACCCATCCCGGTCTTGTGTTTGAATGACAAACAAATGCCAGACAGGAACCGTATCTACTAATACTTTTGGCAATGTGACTGCTTGGTTTGTGATCCCGTTTAAGTATGCTTCGGCAACGCGACGGCGTTCGTCATTCCATTGATCAAGATGCCGCAGTTTAATTTCAAGGACAGTCGCCTGTAGGCCATCCATACGCATATTGTAACCAACCTCATCATGGTAGTATCGCTGTTCAGAACCATGATTGCGCAGTCGATAGATATGGTCTATCCATTCTTTCCTGTTCGTTGTAATGCCGCCTCCTTCACCATAGGCGCCCAAATTTTTACCAGGATAAAAGGAAAATGCAGAAATGTCACCAATGCTGCCCACCCTGCGACCTTTATAGAGTGCACCGTGTGCCTGAGCTGCATCTTCGATCAAATAGATTTGATGTTGTTCAGCGATTTTTCTTAATTCATCAAGTTTGCAGGGCTGACCATACAAATGAACACCTGCTATCGCTTTGGTATTTTTTGTAATGGCCGCTTCTGCGGCACTGGGATCGATGTTATGGTATTCGTCACAATCCACAAAAACAGGCGTTGCACCACAATAGGATACGCCCCAGGCTGTAGCAACAAACGTGTTGGCAGGTATAATGACTTCGTCGCCAGGTCCGATGTCAATAGCAAGCATGGCTAAATGCAGAGCACTGGTTCCTGTATTGACACCGGCAGCATAATCCGCTTGACAATAGGCGGCAAAAGCTTCTTCAAAACGGGTAACAAAAGGTCCACCAGCAAAAGCAGTTTGAGCAAGAACCTGATCCCACTCATTATGTACATCTTTTTGGATCAGCTTGTATTGGCGGCCCAGGTTTAAAAATGGTACTTGTTCCATAAGTTATTCTTCCAGGTATCTGATTATTCTTCCGGGATTTCCCGCGACAACAGCACGAGCCGGTACATCTTTTGTGACCACAGATCCAGCACCGATCATAGCTCCTTCTCCAATTGTGACCCCGCCCAGGATAGTGACACTTGTGCCAATAGATACCCGGTCTCCAATAACTGTTTCAACAACTTGCCAATCGGCATCAGATTGCTGACTTCCGTCTGGGTTTACAGCACGCGGAAAAAGATCGTTGATAAAAGAAACGTTATGCCCGATAAAAACACCGTCACCGATACGCACCCCTTCACATATGAAGGTATGACTGGAAATCTTGCAATGTTTGCCAATAAAGGCTCCACGCTGGATCTCCACAAAGGATCCGACTTTTGTTCCGTCATCAATGGAGCAGCCATACGCATTAACAAAGTCGAAAATGCGCACATTCTCCCCCACTTCTACATTAACCAGATGCTGACGGTCACTATCAATATTGAGCTTTTGCATTGGTGCAAGATTATAGGCGTATTTCACAGCCTTTTTGTTTGATCGAACGTTCAGCTGCTTCGAGGATTTCAACTACTTCAAGACCGCTAAGATAATCAGATACCGGGGCCTTCCCCTGATCGATTGCATCCCGGAAATCTTTCGCCAATTCAGCTAATGCTTCAAATTGAGGAATTTTGGGAATCATGATATCCCCCGTACGATAATCGACCAGGATGCGTTCTCGATCACTTTGTGGCAAAACAGTATACCCTTTGTCGTAAATTTTCAGTTTTTCGGTAGTTTCAAGATCATTGAAAACAATCATTTTTTGATCCCCACCAACCAGCATTTGTCTGATTTTCACAGGTGAAATCCAGGAGCAATTAAAATGAGCAATCTTGTTTCCAGGATAAAACAAGGTCAAAAACGCAATATTTTCGAGCTGGTTCTCAGTGTGACTCACTCCAACAGCTTGCACTGAAATTGGTTTTTCACCAAGAAGATGCCGGCAAATGGAAATATCATGAGGTGCAAGGTCCCAAAGCACATTCACATCGGTTTGGAACAAACCCAGATTGATCCGGGTGCTGTCAACGTATTGCAACTGGCCTAGTAAACCTTCATCGACATAGTTTTTCATTTGTTGGACAGCCGGTGTATAAAGGTAGGTATGGTCGACCATCAGCACACGTTTGGTCTTTTCGGCCAATTCGATCAATGCTTGTGCCTGTTCGACAGTAGAGGTCATTGGTTTTTCAAGGAGGACGTGTTTTCCTGCCTTCAAGGCTTTTGTTGCCAATTCATAATGTGTATAAACTGGTGTTGCAATGACCAAAGCATCAATGGAGGTATCATCAAGAATGTCCTTAATATGTTCAGTCGTGGTTATTCCGGGATATATAGCGTTTGCACGTTTCCGCTGATGTTCTGATAAATCAAGTATGTATTTTACCTGACAACCTGGAGTGTTGTGAAAGTTTCGAGTCAAATTTGGGCCCCAATACCCAAAACCGATGATAGCGATATGAATCATGTTGAATGGTTACTTTTTGTAGAAAATCGGAATAACATCACAGCAGTAAATAAGGAGAATAGTTCGCGCACAACACGGAATATTGTTCGCCAACTAGCTCCCTGACTGGTTCCTGCCAATCGAGGCAAATATTTTGATGGAATTTCGTGTGGCAAATGTCCTTTGATCAATAATTTGGCACAAATTTCACTTTCGATAGCTGAGCTTTGAATGCGTAAATCCAGTAAAAGAAGCTCTTTTCGTTTGTAAGCTTTGACCCAGTTAACATCTTTCATGTCAAGCCCCAGGAAGATTCTATTAAACCACTTGTTGAATCCAGAAAGGATATTTCTGAACGTTGAATAGGTCAAGTTCTCTTTGCGGTAGAAGCTGAGAAAGGTTTGACTACTAAAAGATGGATATGGACGAAGTTCCTGGATATCAAATTGTCCATCACCAGGAAGAAAGATGACATTGTCTTTGGTTGATTTGAAGTAAATATCTCTGATTCCGGCGCCGATACCCAAATTGCGGCCA
>JAHEAU010000340.1 GCA_024642625.1 Lewinellaceae bacterium | reverse complement strand
TGGAGGAGGTCGATGTTATAGTCTTGGGAGAACCATTTCATATGAATGGTGATCCGGCACAATTGTACGAGAGGATTCACCAATTTGGGACCTTTCTCGGAAGGAAGTTCCCCAAGATCAAGATTGATTTTTGGGACGAGCGCCTGTCCTCTGAAAAGGCAAAGGAATTAATTATCCAATCTGGTGCAAAAAAGAAAAAACGTATGGATAAGGCTTTGGTAGATCAAGTGTCTGCCAGTGTGATTTTGTTGGAATATCTTGAAAACAAGGAAAAGCAAGCGAGAAGATGATTTTACCGATTTATGGATATGGGCAGCCGGTTCTCAAAAAGGTTGCTCAGGATATTTCTTCTGATTACCCCGCTCTGGATGAGCTCATTGTCAATATGTGGGAGACGATGTATAATGCTCACGGAGTCGGACTTGCGGGTCCTCAGGTCGGCTTGGCTTTGCGAATTTTTCTAATCGATACGGAGCAGGTCAAAGAGGATGAAAAACTGGACCTGGGATTCAAAAAAGTATTTTTGAATGCTGAGATTCTGGAGGAAGAAGGCACAGCTTGGTCATACGAAGAAGGATGTTTGAGCATTCCTGATATCCGAGGAGAAGTTGAGCGTTTACCGACAATAAAAATTCGGTATCAAGACGAACATTTTACCTGGTTTGAGGAGACCTATTCCGGATTGAATGCGCGTGTCATCCAACATGAATATGATCATATCGAAGGTGTTCTGTTTACTGAAAAATTGAAGCCATTAAAAAAACGGTTGATTAAAAAGAAGTTGGAACTCATTCGAACCGGACAAATAGTTTCGGATTATAAAATGCGATTTGCATCAAGGGTAGTATAGTTAAAGCCGGAAAGAAGAGATGTGAGAATGAGATGACTGATTACCTTTAAGCCAATAAAACCTCTGATCCATGAAAAAACTGATTCTACTTTTCGTATTCCTGGGTTGTTCAACAGCAATGTTCGCTCAATCATACAACCAAGGTATTGGTGTCCGTGCTGGGTGGGGCTTTGGAGTAACTTATAAGCATTTTCTGAATGAACAGGGTGCTATTGAGGCCTTCGGATTGTTTCGTCCGTATCGTTCTCTTGGTTTGAGTTACCATTATTCCAGTTTGTCAGTTCTGTATCTACATCATTTCCCTATTAAAGTAGTGGATGGCTTGTATTGGTATGTTGGAGGAGGGCTCACCGTGACAGCTTTCGGGGGAAAGTATGCTGATCTTTATCCTAATGAAAGTACCATTGGTTTTGGTATAATTGCAGCAGGAGGTGCGGAATATAAATTTGAGAATTTGCCACTTGCAGTTTCAGCAGATATTATGCCTGGGTTTATAATCGGTAGTTTCTACAAAGGCTTTCGATCTGATGTCGGAGGTATAGCCGCACGTTATACCTTCTGATTCAATAATTTGTAACCAGCAGGGGAGAATCGGTATTCCGATTCTCCCCTGTTTTATTTTCTGCCAAAATCAGCAGGGATTTCTCCCCAACGATCGGTTTCCCATTTCAGCACCTTGTTTTTAGGCTGATGTTGATCCAACCATGCTTCAGCTCGTTCGAGGAGTTCAAACAGGATCGCATTCCTTGAATTTTGTTCCAGGGTCGTTTTTGCCTTTTTTTTTCGAAGCCAGGCCAAAGCTGTTCGTGAATCTGTATAAATCGTCGTTTGATGATCACCACGGCGATGCAATTGAGCCAAAGCGTGAACTAAAGCCAGAAATTCACCGATATTATTTGTCCCATCCGGATAGGGGCCTTGATGAAAGAGCTCATTTCCGTTGGCCAGATCTACACCCCGGTATTCCATCGGACCAGGTACGCCACTACACGCCGCATCCACAGACCAGGCTGGCAGGGGAATGTCGATACCGATTCGTGGTTTGACCACCATACGGTTGCTTTTAGATGATCCACCCCCCGATTGCAAAGCAACGCCATATCCCACCTTGAAAGCGGTCTGAGCTTCAGCCATTGAAGCGTACGATTTGTACTTCGCACCAGGAAATCCCTGGATCTTGGCCTTGGCCTCATCCCAGGTAGTATATATCCCGGGTTTACTGCCTACCCAGACCACGTAAAATTTCTTTTTGGACATTGTACAAAAGTAGTTGAATCCGTGGGTGGAACGAAATCTTCAGGGACCATTAGCTTTGCCCTGTCCAAGCGTTACCTTATGATCGATACACATGCACATATTTACCTTGATGCATTCAAGGATGATCGGGATGTCATGATGGAGAGGTTGCGGGAGGCAGGCGTTGAACGTGTATTCCTGCCCAATATTGATTTGGAAAGCATTCTACAGATCCAGCAATTGGTAGCCGCATACCCCACGATGTGTCAAGGTATGATGGGTCTCCATCCTTGTTCTGTCAAGGACGATTGGCGACAGGTTCTTGAAACTATCAAAACGGAGTTGGAAACAGGTAATTATGTCGCAGTAGGTGAGATTGGACTGGATGGTTATTGGGACCCTGGTTCTTTGCCAATTCAAGAGGACGCACTACGGGAACAAATCCATTGGGCGATCGATGCTCATCTGCCAATAATTTTACACACCCGTGATACCATGGATAGAGTAATTGATATCGTGGCAGAAGAATGGAAGACCGGCCTCTCCGGGATTTTCCATTGTTTCAATGGAACGACACAACAAGCAGAACGAATCATTGAACTCGGTTTCTTTTTGGGAATTGGCGGAGTATACACGTTCAAAAGTGCAAATATGGCAGATCATCTTGCGCCTATTTCACTCGATCACCTTGTTTTGGAAACCGACTCGCCCTATTTGGCACCAGTTCCTTTTCGGGGGAAACGGAACGAACCTGCTTATCTCCGATCTATAGTTGACAAGCTGGCAGCAGATCGAAAGAATCCAGTAGAAGAGATCATATCTGTAACGACACAAAATGCATTGACAGTTTTTCAACAAAAGGACGTGTAGAGATCATTTCTACTTGGGAATGTGCTCAGGAATCGCCAATTTTGCAGTCCTTTAAGAAAAGGAGAGCTGGCCGAGTGGTCGAAGGCGCACGCCTGGAAAGCGTGTAACCGGCAAAACCGGTTCAAGGGTTCGAATCCCTTGCTCTCCGCATCCCTCAAGCCATCCACCGATAGGTGGATGGCTTTTTTACATCCGGCATTCA
>JAHEAU010000101.1 GCA_024642625.1 Lewinellaceae bacterium | reverse complement strand
GATGGCTGCACCCAGATTGGGATAGATAGAATCGTTACACCCACATAGGACATCCGAGGGTTCAAGAGTACAATCCACAAAATAGAGAGGGCCGATGTCATTCTTGCAAGGAAGATCTTCGCCTATTCCTGGAATGACAAACGCTACCCCTTCAGCAAAGGCATAGCAAGTGTTGGGCAGGTTTCTCCATGGCAGCCGCAAACAGGATCGTCATTCTGTGGGCAGTGGACATTCAAATCAATTCATCCCGATTGGATACAATCAGAATTTGCACAGTTAATTCAAGGATCAAAATTGGGTGCTGGAAAGGAGGTCGGAATGTTGTCACCTTTCTCCTATAGAACTTCCTTTTTAAATTATCAAGAAACACGCTTGTCAGAAGCATAATTGCCGGGAATACTTCTGAGCAATTCCATACATTTTGGGATCCAATACAAGTAATGAAATGACTTGGCATTGATAATGAATCTCCACAACAATCCTTCAAACCAGTGACTTTCCATTCAGAGTCATCGAAAGAAATACCGGAAATTGATTGCTGGGCTGTGCCTGTATTGAGATGAATAAAAAACCCTGAAACAACTAACAATAATAAAATAAGAGTCGTATAATAAAAAGTAGTTTCTGAAATAATCAACCATAGAATAACTGCAGTGACGATCCAAAATTCGTCTAATATACAAAATAATAAAAGGCACCCTGCTTTCAGGAATGCCTTTCAATATTGACTATAAAAAAACTCACATTAATTTCCTCAGCTAAATTGGGCTAAATCGTGCTGTGAAGTGACGTAAAAAGGGTGGCTCGTAATCGATTTTGTACCCTCTAACCTGATCGGCTTGTTCCAGGATCTCCTCGAAAGTCTCAATGACATAATCGAGATGGCTTTGGGTGTACACCCTTCGTGGAATAGCCAATCGCACCAACTCCATCTGTGCTGGTAACAAGGTGCCATCAGCAGCATATCTTCCGAACATGACAGAACCGATCTCACATGACCGGATGCCACCCAAACGATACAATTCACAAACTAGAGCCTGACCAGGATATTGATCTACCGGTATTTGCGGATACAACATTTTAGCATCAATATACACGGCATGCCCACCCGGAGGTTGTAAGAGAGGAACACCCAAAGCTGTCAACTTCTCTCCGAGATAACCTGTGCTGCTGATTCGATAATGAAGATAATCGGGATCGAAAACCTCTTCCAATCCAGTTGCGATAGCCTCCATATCTCGTCCGGAAAGACCGCCATAGGTGGAATAGCCTTCTGTAATTATGAGTACCGTTCTGCATGATCGAGCTAATTCCAAATCGCGAAGTGCAAGAAATCCGCCCATATTCACCAGCCCGTCCTTTTTAGCGCTCATGATGGCACCATCAGCCAGGGCGAACATTTCCTGGGCAATGTCCCGATAAGATTTATTCTCATTTCCAAGCTCTCGATGTTGAATGAAATAAGCATTCTCGGCAACCCGACAGGCATCCAATAGAAACATGATTCCATATTGCTGGCAGATCGTCGCGACTGCCCGAGCATTTTCCAGACTCACGGGTTGGCCACCACCACTGTTATTGGTCACTGTCAGGACAACCGCTGCAACCTTTTCGGCGCCCCATTCTTCAATACTTTCACTGAGTTTTTCGACATCCAAATTCCCTTTAAATGGAAAATAGCCTTGCGTATCCCTATTCTCAGGAATGGGGAGATCTATACCGGTAGCTCCCGAATATTCAATATTTGCACGGGTTGTATCAAATAATGTATTTGAAAAAAAGACCTTTCCTTCTCCACCCAGACGCGTATAAAGTAGATGTTCCGCAGCCCGGCCCTGGTGCGTCGGAAGGATATATTCACAACCAGTCAAATCCTGTATAACTTTCTCCAATCGGAACCAGCTATTTGCACCGGCATAACTTTCATCGCCACGCATAATGCCAGCCCATTGCTCAGCGCTCATCGCTGAAGTGCCACTATCCGTCAACAGGTCAATAATGACCTCAGATGAATGTAATAAAAAGGGGTTAAAAAAAGCCGCCCTTAAATGAGTTTCACGCTCACTTTCGGAGCTCATCCGAATGGGCTCCACCACTTTGATCCTGAATGGTTCAATGATTGTTTTATGCTGCATATCAGAGTGTGCCTCGTCGGCGCTGTTCGTCTTCAATTGATTCAAACAAAGCTTTGAAATTTCCTTTTCCAAAACTCATTGCGCCCTTTCGTTGAATAATTTCAAAAAACATAGTCGGACGATCTTCAACTGGCCTGGTGAAGATTTGAAGGAGATACCCTTCATCATCCCGGTCAACCATAATGCCCAATTCTTTTAATGCCTTTACATCTTCGTCGATCTGTCCAACCCGATCCATCACCGTGTCATAGTAGGAACCCGGGACATGGAGAAATTCCACACCTCGTTTTCGCATCTCGCCAACCGTGTGTAAAATATTTTTTGTTGCAACAGCAATATGCTGACAACCCGCTCCTTCATAAAAATCGATGTACTCTTCAATCTGAGATTTCATTTTTCCTTTTGCAGGTTCATTGATCGGGAATTTAATTCGACCATTTCCATTGGTCATTACTTTTGACATCAAGGCGGAATACTCTGTCGAGATATCCTTATCATCAAACGAAATCAGATTGGCAAAACCCATCACTTCATTATAGAATTTTGCCCAAACATTCATTTGATTCCAGTCCACATTGCCTACCATATGGTCAATATACTCGAGGCCCACTGAGGATGGATTGTATTCTGATTTCCAGGCTTCAAATCCAGGAAGAAATACGCCACTATAGTTCTTCCTCTCTACAAACATATGGACTGTATCTCCGTATGTATGAATACCGGATTTTACCACTTCCCCATCATGATCTTTTTCTACAATTGGCTCGAGATAAGGACTTGCACCACGGCTGGTTGTCTCCTCAAATGCAGCTCGAGCATCATCGACCCACAACGCAATCACCTTTACACCATCTCCATGCTTTTTAATATGATCAGAAATTAAAGTATCCGATTGCAACGGAGTTGTCAAGACAAGTTTTATTTTCCCTTGCTGTAGGACATATGACACCCGATCACGCACACCGGTTTCCAAACCGGCATAGGCTAACGATTGAAAACCAAAAGCTGTTTTATAAAAATGAGCGGCCTGCTTGGCATTACCAACATATAATTCCACATAGTCTGTACCCAGTAGTGGTAAAAAATCATCCGCTTCCGGGAAAATTTTTTCCAAACCATATTGATAGTCCTTTATTCCAGTCAGGGTTGCCATTTTATTGAGGTTTTGAGGAGGGAGGTTATGAGAAAGGAGTTTATTAGGGAGATTATAGGGCAGTTGGTTGCAAATGGTCTACCCAGGATTTGTAATAATCTTCGACATCCAATTGCATTGCAGCTTTCGTTATTTGCATCGGGCGGAATGGGTCGATCATCACCGCCAATTCTTCGGTTGATTTCTGGCCGATACTGCGCTCAATTGCCCCTGGGTGCGGTCCATGTGGAAGGCCTGCCGGGTGAAGTGTTAATTGCCCCTTTGAAATATTATTTCGGCTCATAAAATCACCATCGACATAATAAAGAATCTCATCCGAGTCAATATTACTGTGATGATAAGGTGCTGGAATTGCATCCGGATGATAATCATATAATCGGGGAACAAAGGAACATACCACAAATTGATCCGCTTCAAATTGCTGGTGAATTGGCGGAGGCATATGTATGCGTCCTGTCAGTGGCTCAAAATCAAAAATGGACATGGCATACGGAAAATGAAATCCATCCCAGCCAATGACATCAAACGGATGCGTGCCATAGATATAAGGGTATATCCGGTTTTGCTTTTTTATCAATACTCGAAAATCACCTGTCTCGGAATGGGTTTCCAGATTCTGAGGCAGACGTACATCGCGTTCGCAGAAGGGAGAATGTTCTAATAATTGTCCTGATTGGTTGCGATATCGAGCAGGGAATCGAATTGGACTATATGATTCAATATAAAGCAATCTGTTTTCAGGACTGTCAAACTTGATCTGGTAAATTGTTCCTCGCGGGATGACCAGATAATCTCCATAATTAAAATCCAGGCTACCGTACATGGTTGACAATGTCCCGGAACCTTGGTGTATAAAAATCATTTCATCAGCATCGGCATTTTTAAAGAAGTCTCCGTTCATTGATTTGCGCGGAGCAGCCAAACCAACCGTCAGGTCATTATTGACGAAGAGAGCAGTTCGACTGTCCAGATAATGATCGGTTGGAGCCAACTCAAATCCCTTAAAGCTGAGGGCTTGCAGATTTTCACTAATAGCGATTTCTGGCGCTATACTATAGGGTGCCCCTTTCTCTTTTACGATGGTCGGTGGGTGTAGATGGTAGACTAGTGCTGAGACTCCACTAAACCCTTGTGTACCTACAAGTTCTTCATGATAGAGCCCACCATTTGATTGACGAAATTGAATATGGCGTTTGTGAGGGATTTGTCCCTGGCGATGATAGACCGGCATGAAAAATGGATTTTGTTTAACCGAATAAAATTCGGCCAACTCCCTTTTTGGGTCGGTGACTAAAATCAATCCAAGTGGTGACTTTAGATGATTGCCAGAAACAGTATTGGGTTATTGGGTGATTGGGTGATTTCGAAAAGATCTGACCCAGCATACTTGACACATAACCAATTCTATCATTTTGACATAATCGTCAATTCGTATAGATTCATTTCCGGCGTCCGAGAACGAGGGTCTCAATCCGACCACCCCGATTCATTTTCAGGGTAAGGGTATCATCTTGAGGGCGCTCGAAACGGACCATCATAGGTGCAGTCCCTGCTTCATCCGATTGGGTATATAATCGGCCATCATTCACTTTGAAGGTTCCTTTTTCATCCTGACTACCATAAATAGCTGCATACCGATCTGGCAACTCAAAGATGAAAACCACCTGTTTTGGATCATCCGTGACCGGCTGACCCTCGGTAACCCAACGTACTCCTTGCCATTCACCGGCGATCTGCTCCGCCCGCTCAGCATCAGACGCACAGGAAAATATTATCAGAAATAAAACCAAAAGCAGAAAATTCGAAGCCCGCATACGTACTGGATTTGACCCTAAGGTATGGAACTCCTGACAGGATTACCTCGAAGGAACCACGATGCGTGCGGCGCGTCCATCTGATGCGATCAACTGATACACACCAGGTGGACACCCGTTTAGCTCCAACCGATTGACATGATCCTGACGCAGCCACACTTTCCCAACCATGTCCGTCATTGTAATTGATAATACCTCGGGCAGATAAAGGACACGATCCTCGGTCATAGGATTAGGATAGACCGTCAAAGCGCCCCAGGTTTGATCATGTGCATTCAAGGTATTTGTCCAGGGAGAATCGATGGTATAGATATCAAAATGAGCTTCCAAATCCCCATTTGGCAACGTGTCCAATTGGACAATCCGGTTGGGTTCGGCATTGGAGGCCCATGGATCTCCAGCATTGAGAGAGTCACCAGCAAAATACATCTGCGACGTCAGCTTGAGTGTATCATTGACCCATACCTTGAAATGTGTATGCCTTGGCCGACCAGGGTACAATCCTGGTAAAACGCTGTAATAACGATAGGAGCCGTCTGCACTTCCCTGCACCTTTGCCCGATAGGCGAAGTCATCCGGATTCCCATCCACATTGGAATAGTCACCGTCTTCGTTTGTGTGCCAGATATCCAGGACAGGATTGGGGATTGGCACCTTGCAGCCATTAAAATACACCGTCCCTCTCACCCAGATCTTCTGCGCATTGGATTGTAGGACCGGGGCGATAATGGAATCGGTCTGAGGTGCATTCGGCACGTAATAAGGCCCTTCTATATCACTGCCAGTAGGGAGACATTGGGCAAATATGCCAACATGAAAACTGACGGCAAACAGGAAGGCAAGGATGCATTTTGTCAAATCCAAATCAAGGTTTTTTTGTCAGATGAATCATGAAAGATACAATTTCCATGGAGTAAAGTCAATCATCGACCGCGCGCAACCTGCATGGATCAAGACTTTTTTCGCCGAATAGGACAACGTTTACAAGCCTTGCTGTCCTTGTATTTCTTGCAGCACTTTTTCTTGTATACCACCACTTCTCCTTTGCGATGCTGAGCTGCGCGGGGTCGTTGCAGAAGTGTCAAGGCGAGAAGATGCATAAATTCAGAAGAATGAACGACAAACTTACGTCAGGTCATTCAGGAATGGAAATGATATCAATGTTTATTTAGAATGATTTTAGACAAGCCACCCGCTACTGAAGTTTTGGCTTCTCCACCATCTTCAACAGATCTGGCCAAACCATATCAGCCCTATTTGATGCCTGGCGTACTGACGGCTGGAGACAACGCATTCTCCTTACCTTCACCGATATTGTGTCTATTATGCCTATTACTTTATCGCCCACACGAGTAGATCTGAACGCCTTGAGGGGGCACCTCCCAGGCTGGGCTGCAACCTATGCCACTGGAAAGCCTTATCCGCACATAGTGCTGGACGACTTCTTTTCAGAGGAGACTGCTCATCTGGCCAAAGAGGCTTTTCCTGCTATTCAGGATGCAGGCTGGATCCACTACGTACATGTCAATGAACGGAAGCATGGTCTCAACAAGATGGATCTGCTACCACCCTTTCTAGCCAATCTGATCGAGGAATTGAATACGCCGGCATTCGTCGCATGGATCAGTCAATTAACAGGCATTCCCAATCTGATGGCCGACCCGAGTCTTGAAGGTGGGGGCCTTCATCAAAGTCAACGTGGTGGGCACTTAAATGTACATGCTGATTTTACGGTTCATCCGCACAAACGATATTGGCGACGACGAGTCAATCTCCTTGTTTATCTGAATGAGGGTTGGCAGGAAAGCTGGGGTGGTGCTCTGGAATTGTGGGAGCGAGATATGAGTCAGTGCGCCACCAAGATCCTTCCACTCTTCAATCGTGTCGTGCTGTTTAACACGGACGAGGATTCCTACCATGGGTTTCCGGATGCCATTCAGTGTCCTGAAGACGTGACGCGAAAATCTATTGCCCTTTATTATTTTACTGAGGAAAAAGAAGTCCCATCAAAACGGGCGACAAATTACCGGGCGCGGCCGGGAGATGGTATAAAAGGATTATTTATTTGGGCAGACAAGAAAGCGGTTGCCATATACAGCGGATTGAAAGGCATCTTGGGGATCAATGATGATATGGTCAGCAAGATTCTTGGTTTATTTTCCAGAAGGAATAAGCAAAAGTAATTTATGTCAGAAAAAAGAACCCATATTCTCCTTCTGATTCTCGTAGGTGGACTTTTTTATCTCCCCTTTCTGGGTGGTGTTCATCTTTTTGACTGGGATGAAATCAATTTTGCAGAGATCAGTCGCGAAATGTTGATCCTGAAAGATTACCTCAGAGTATATGTTAATTTCGAACCGTTTTGGGAAAAACCACCCTTCTTTTTCTGGCTCCAATCCGGTTGTATGTTTATTCTGGGGGTAGGTGAATATGCCGCTCGTTTGCCTAATGCCATCAACGGCATCCTCAGTCTTGTTCTGATATATTTAATTGGCCAGAAATTGTACCACGCAAGATTCGGCTTGCTTTGGGCCGCCGCATGGCTGGGCAGTGTCTTGCCTTTTCTTTATGCGAAATCCGGAATCATTGACCCCTGGTTCAATACGTTTATTTTTCTCGGACTTTACGGGTTTATTCTTTTTTACTGGAAGAAAGATGGCAAATCAGGAATCGCCCTCCACCACGCGTCCTGGTGGTATTTGTTACTTGGCGGTCTGGCTATAGGACTGGGCATTCTGACAAAAGGTCCTGTTGCTTTTTTAATTGCTGCACTTTGCATTGGCGTGTATTGGGTCATGCAACGGTTCCGCTGGTACACACACCCCGGACATTGGATCATGTATACTCTGGCTGCAGCTTTAATCATGCTGATTTGGTATGGTCTCGAAACATTGAAAAACGGACCTTGGTTTATCGTTGAATTCAACAAGTATCAATATCGATTATTCAGTACGCCAGATGCTGGTCACAGCGGTTTTCCAGGCTACCATTTTGCCGTCTTGTTGATCGGTGTTTTTCCTGCATCGATTTTTGCAATTCGGTCCTTCTTTCGAATGCATCCAGAGGAAACTGAAGTTCGTCAGGACTTCAAGAAGTGGATGAAAATCCTGTTCTGGGTGGTTTTGATTCTGTTCACCATAGTGAAGTCAAAGATTGTCCATTATTCCTCAATGTGTTATTTCCCGATGACTTATCTCGCAGCAGTGGTGCTCAATCAATTGTGGGAAGAACGGCTGAATTGGAGAGGATGGTTACCTGCTGGACTGATGGGCGTCGGCGGACTGTTTGTGCTGGCGACAACGGCTCTCCCCTGGCTGGGTCAGCACCCCGAGTTGCTTCGACCTCTATTTGCAGCAGATCCATTTGGTTCCGCCAATCTGGAAGCAGATATTCGGTGGTCGGGCTGGGAGGCACTGGTTGGTATTTGGCTACTTGCAGTCCTGGTATCAAGTATCCGTGCCTTCAAACGCAAGGACAACCGGAATGGCGTCATTATCCTTTTTCTGGGAACATCAGTTTTTGTCTTTTTCACACTCATTGCAACCATCCGCAATATTGAAGGGTATTCTCAACGTGCCGCAATTGAGTTTTACGAAGCAAGACAAGGCGAGGATTGCTATGTCCAGCCAGTTGGATTTAAAAGTTACGCTCATTTGTTTTATACTCAAAAACCTAAAGTAACAAATCCAGAATCGTACGATCAACATTGGTTGCTGACAGGGCCAATAGACAAGCCGGTTTACTTTGTCACCAAAGTCGGTAAAGAAGACAGATTTTATGAATACAATGATATTCAAGAAATTGGTCGGAAAAACGGTTTTGTCTTCTTAAAGCGCGAGCCTGTTTCCAGATAGTTTGATACCTGGTGAAAATCATGTAGTCTCTAGTATTTCACTTCTGGATTCAATTATTATTAATTAATGGATCTATTTGACATTTTAACTTGAGGTTTGGATTTTATTTGTCTTTTGGGATTTGAGATTTGGTGATTTAATCACACCTCTGGTTCACTGATTCAACTATCAGATCCTTATAATGACAAAATAAATCCATCCAATAAAAAAGGGGGATGTCAATTGACATCCCCCTTTTTATCATCGGTTGATTTGTTCGTTCCGGCAATCGGAATCGCTTAGAATTTTTGCACTTGCTTGGCAGCCACACGACCGTCCGCAAAAGTGACGCGTACCATGTACATACCTGGCATTAACGCACTACCATCAATCTTGTTTTGGCCATTCCGCAAATCGGACTTCAAGCTCAAGCGACCCTGAAGGTCATAAAGATCAAGGCTGCGTGGTTGCTCATTCACAGCAAAAGTCAGATTCAATTGATTACTTCCATCAAACCAGACATTCAAGAGGGCTTGAGTAGCCAGTGGCGCCTTAACAGAGGAGATTGGCTGACAAGGCTCAAGGATTGTACGGTCATTATTGACCCAGTTACCTCCAGTAAATGACTGATAAATGCTTTCGGAAGTCCAGCCCTGTGGCGTATCCCATTTAACAGTTTCCCGATTCGCATCGGTCTTCGAACCATTCGGATTGACATTTTTATAAGATGTCAACGTTACACGATCCTGAGCATCATAAGTATAGGTAATCTCCTGTACGGTCAACCAGTTACCTGGCGCACCCGTTTTAATTTCTTCTTTGCTGACCAGGCCTGGCTTGCTGTATGTGTATGCAGATTGGCTGTTGTATTCGAATGCCATCGTACCACCATTCCAGCTTTCGTAAGTGACCGTAGCAAGGTCGCCACCCAAACTCACATAGGTGTTCGTGTTGCGATAGATATTATCATAGGCCATCAGGTCGGTATCCCATGTCCATGAACGCTCCACCAGAACTTGTCCAGCAGCGTTGTTGGTATATGTTGTGGAATCTCCATTTTCAAGAGCGAATGAGCCCAGATCAACAGCCTTACTTGCCTCAGCAATAAGGAAATCGCTGCCATCATAATAATACAGATTGACACCGAAAAGAACAAAACCCAACGGTAAACCAAAGAATGCTGTATTAAAATAAGTATCCTGGTTGGCAACTTTACCTTGACCATTATAGGTCGGTATGATCCGGGCAATCATGATGAGATCTCCGGTAAACTGGTCAGGACCAAAAAGATGAATTGAATCATATGAAACTGTTTCACTTTCAAGATCAAAATCACCGACAATGCCAAAGACTTTAATCTTTTCAGTGACCAGGAAACCATCTGCCTGATCATATTCAGACGTAGTTACCTCAACAGTTATCTTGCCATTCGTATCATCAACTGTTGTGATTGTCTGATACGTTGAATCCCACTTGGAGCTGTTCCAGGTGAATTCCGTTTCGCGTGTGCAGGATACTTCTTCACGTAGTGTCGCACCGGACTTGGGTGTGATCGTTCGCAAATGGTGGATAACACTTTCAATCGTTGGAAGCACAGGAACACTTTGCGCCTGGATTCCAATAGTCAGAAAGCATGCAATAAATAGGAGTGAAATTTGTCTCATAGAATTTTAGATATAAGGGATTAGGCCACAAAGCTAAAGGAATGGCGCATACGTTGTCAAAGCAAAGTTACATAAATATATTAAATTTTCATATTTAAAATATCATGCATCCTCAAAATAGTCCGTCATATTTAAAAATAATTTTTTCAACTCTTTGATATTCAACGTATTGCAATCTTGAACTACGCGTAATGCCGCCACTTTGTAGCGAATGTTTGCTCGATAACCCAAATAGTATTTTAAGAGAACTTTATCTTTTGGGACCAAAACAACCGGTAATCTTAACTGATATTTTAACAAAAATTCCTGCCACAAATCGGACCGTCCATAAGATTCTAAATCCATGCCCAAAAATGCAAGTTCATTAAGCAAATCAATCTGCCGAAGGTGATCGTTGAATTCCAGACAATCGAAAAGGACTGGCTCGGGCATCAGAAAGATATTCCGGGTATGAAGGTCACCATGAACATCGCGGGTAAACCCCAGTGCATGCCGCTCATAGATTCGATCCTGGAGGCTATCAAGTAATACCTTTGATTGGGAAACGATATGTCGAAGTCGGTCAGCCGCTTCTGGGCCCAGCACATCATAAGTCAAGGACTCCACTTTCAATATATCAGCCAAATCGAGCCATAGACCATGTGCAGTTGGCCCCGCATCAATAATTGGCGATCGGCTGTGAAAATTTGACAGGTACACTGCAAGTGCCTCTACATCCTCCGTGGTGACCAAACCCCGTTTCAGAAGGACATCCATTTGACGTTCGTTGTCCAATCGAACCATCTGGACTGCATGGTCAATAACCTTCCCGCCTCCACTACCAATATAAATCTGTTCCCCTGCTTCAAGAATTGGTACGACCTGAATATACACTTGTGGGCTGGTCCGCTGGTTGAGTGTCAATTCCTTTTCGCAATCCAGTCTACGCATCTCAACTGTAGAAAAATCAAGAAACGCATACCGCATCGGTTTGCGAATCTTATAGACAAAGTCTATCCCCAGAATTACCCAGGATATATGTGTCTCGATCAATGTAGACTTACCGGGCAATCCAGCTACGAGTCGATCGATTTGATCCAGGGTCATGACGTTCTATTTTTTAACTGGATGTTGCACCATTTTCGTACGTTTTCGATAAGAACATCAAGAGGTTCGCGATCAGACCAGAGAACCAAATGGTCAATCTCTACAGGATCCCAAGAAGCCAGCATTTGATTATAAACAGATTCGTCTGCTTCGCTATC
>JAHEAU010000100.1:6653-11871 GCA_024642625.1 Lewinellaceae bacterium | reverse complement strand
TATTCTGTGAGCTTGTATAAATTGACAACACCCAACACCCAACACCTAACACCTAACACCTAACACCCAACACCCAACACCCAACACCCAACCCTCACTTCCCATTTCCCACTTCCACCTTCCAATTTCCGCCTTCCCACTTCCGCCTTATGAAAACCGACAACTGACAACAGATAACTGATAACCCCACCCCTCATGAATCACAACCCCATTGGCTGGATCGAAATTCCGGTCACAGACATGGACCGTGCCATTCGGTTTTATGAAACCGTATTTCAGATCAAGATGGAACGACATCAAATGGGTGTCCTGGATATGGCCTGGTTTCCATCCGTCAAAGATTCCATTGGCGCTACAGGTACATTGGTCAAACATCCGGAATATTATTTCCCATCAGAAAGCAAGGGGCCACTGGTTTATTTTACGGCATTCTCTGGCGACCTTTCGATTGAATTGAAGCGAGTCGAACTAGCTGGAGGAAAAATCCTTTCAGCCAAGAAGCAGATTTCTCCGGATCATGGATACATGGGTTTGTTTCTGGACAGCGAAGGAAATCGGATTGCGGTGCATTCGAAGGGGTGAGTTTATTTGGTCTGAACTGATCTTTTTTACGTTACCTTCCTTTATTGCAATCAGGTTCGATAATTCTGAAAATTATCCTGCTGCGATTAAACTCCGACATACCTTATCAGTCAAAGTGGACAAATTGAAGCTCATGATCATCCGAGTTCCCTTCCTCCTGCTTGTTTCATTGTTTATACTCACAGCATGTGATAAGGCGGCCTTTCCTCAGGATCCTGACGCCCCTATTGCAGTCCAAGAGATCGTTGTTCTTGCGCAATCTGGTGCGACGTCCATGCTTGCCGGGCAGTCCCTCCAAATGACAGCCTCAATATTACCAACAAATGCCAGTAATCAAAAAGTCACCTGGAGTATCAGTGACCCATCAACTGCATTGATCAATAGTACTGGACTAGTGACGGGGTTGATCGCAGGAACAGTAACTGCAACTGCAACCTCTACTGATGGTTGGGGCATATCAGGGTCTTTGACATTGACCATCGACAATGAACCGAATGGCGACCCTCTTGCCTTGTACCAGAAAATATATGGGGCGACGTCTATCTATTTGGATGGCAATTATGTGGTCATTAAAACGGAAGATTTACCAGATCACAAAAGTCCCTATTACCTCGGGACTCAATGGGAGACTGCATTATATGAAAATTATAATGGAAATAACAGCCAGTTCAAATTGAACCCGAACCGGATCAAGAAACAGAATATGACCTTTAAAATTCCATTGAATCCAGCTCCGGCTTCAAATCCACAGGCCACACCTCTTGGATCCATCGGCATTTCCCTGAACGGTGTTCCTTTTTATAATCAGTACGCCGGACCCAGTCAGCCACTGACATTTGAGGTCAATTCATTTGACCAGACCAATGGCCATCCACAAATGAGTGGGCAGTACCACTATCATTGGGAACCACTCTACCTGACGGCCAATTTTGGTGAGGATGCTTTCCTGGGGTTTTTACTGGATGGTTATCCGGTCTATGGTCCGATGGAGAATGGACAAATGGTTACCAACGGTCAGCTTGACGTCTATCATGGGCATGCTCATGCCACGCTTGAATTTCCTTCTGGGACGTATCATTATCACATCACCGATCAGGATCCGTATATCAATGGCAGTGGTTTTTATGGCGTTCCGGGCACAGTTACAAATTGATTTATTACTGCTCATAAGCATGTTGATTTCCGGTTGTTTTTCGAAATCAGATTTGCAGAAAGCATCGCCCATTCCTGAAAAATGGGCCAGTCCAAGCGACTCCGGATGGGTAGAAAGTCAAGGCATCCTTTTCCTGAATGGCACACCTTATTCAGGATGGCAATTGGAACTAAATCAAGCCGGAGATACACTCTTTCAGGGGGGCTTTGTTGAGGGGCATCGTCAAGGATTGCATAAGACCATTAACCCGGAGGGGCAACTGTTGGAAATCCGTCGGTTTATCGATGGTCGTCAGGATGGATTGGGACAGCGGTGGTTTGACAACGGAACACGCGCATTTGAAGCAAATTATTCACAGGATCATTACGAAGGCCTGGTCCAATCATGGTTTGAAAATGGACAACAACATGAGCGATTCCATTACGAAAACGGAAAAGAGGAAGGCCGGCAACAGCGGTGGGATGAACAGGGGAATGTATTGGCTAATTATGAAGTCAGGAACGGCCGAAAATACGGCCTCAGTGGGACGAAGAATTGTGTCTCGCCTTCGTCTGCCGATTCTCTTGTTCGGAATCTTCAGTAGCCTCCTGATTTCAGGTTGTTACCATCCTTCCTCGAATCAACTTCCATTTTATAACGAACCAGATTTTACACCCATTTGGCCACAAGAAACAGGTGAGGACATTGATACTCTTCATCGCATTTCTGATTTTTCGATGTTGGATCAATCGGGCGACATCATTTCATTGGTACAGCTCAAAGGGGATATTCTGGTTGTGAATTTTTTCTTCACCGCCTGTCCAAGTATTTGTCCGACACTTACCCAAAATATAAAGAGGGTTGATGATGCCACACAAGACTTGTCGGGTATCCGTTTCCTCTCTTTTTCTGTAACACCTGATCGCGATTCTGTGTCGCAATTGGCTGCATATGCCGAACGATTTGCTTTGCCAGTTGATCGATGGCATTTATTAACTGGCGATCAAGATGAAATTTACACATTGGCGCGTCAGTCCTTTTTTGCCGAAGAGGAAATGGGGTACAACAAAGGCAGTCAGGAGTTTCTCCATACTGAACATGTGTTGTTGGTGGATCCGAACCTGCATTTGCGGGGAATCTACAAGGGGACTCTGCCATTGGAAATGGACCAGTTGGTCAATGACTTGTTTGTTCTTCATGCCGAAAGCAAAAGTGAATAGGATTTAATCACATTGTTTGAACTCGGCTTCCTGGCTTCATTGTATCCATTTTCTTGTCCTAAGATTTAATGAATAAGGGCTTTTAATTGGTGTTTTCATAGGATTTATTCCCTTCGAAGAGTAATTTGTGGTTGTACCGATCCATTGAAATCGGGCTTGAAACCAGAAATTGCAGATGAGGTATCGTTTTATTGACAGGATTATTTCGATCGAGTGGAACAAGGAAATTCGGCTCATTAAATCGACAACATCGACGGAAGAGTTCTATGCTGAGCATTTCGATGGATTCCCTGTTTTGCCAGGGGCCTTACAAATTGAAGCGATGGCCCAGGCCTGCGGCGCATTATTGGAAATCTGTTCGACCTATACGGTTTTTTCTCTTCTTCTCATGGTTGAAAAAGTGAAATTTCGTCATATGGTTCATCCTGGTGATCAAATGTTGATTACGGCTTCTCTGGAGATTGATGCACCGGATTCTGCGCAATTTGCCACGCGTATTGAAGTGGAGGGCAAACTTGTAGCTACGGGCTATCTGGTTGTCGGAAAAGTCATCATTGATGCGCATCAACCGGAATACCAACGGACGTTTGCGGGGTTGGAAGCGTACTATCGTTTTCCCTTGAAGGATACGGTGATCACGGGTAAAAAAAAGCAGGATGACTGAACGTGTTTTTATCACCGGGGTTGGGGTTGTTTCACCATTTGGCGTGGGGCGGGATGTGTATTGGGAACATCTTGTTAAAGGTTCGTCGGCTGCCAAATGGATCACCTCTTTTGATACGGCAATGATGCCGACCCGATTTTGGGCCAATGCACCTGAGACGGAAGATGATTTGACGAGTTTACTTCCCAATCAACGTGCTGGAAAACTGCTCCCTCGTGCGGCGAAAATGGCCATGATTGCCGCTGAAGAAGCCATCATCCAGTCTGGAATTGATTTGCAAGCAATAGATGGGACCCGATTCGGTATTAGCGTCGGAGCAGGAGGGATTGGCCTGGTCGATCCTGGACTTTCTCCGATCGACGTTCAATTTGCGATGAAAGAATCAGGGAACTCTGATATTCCGGATTCAGAAGGGGAATATTGGAAATACCTGCTTGATCATATGCATCCCCTCAATCCCATCCGGACGATTCCGAATGCCATCTCTGCTCATCTTGCTATTCAATATCAGGCCTTGGGGACCTGTCTGACATACACGACAGCGTGCACCTCATCCGCTCAGGCAATAGGGGAAGCAATGATTGCCTTGCGACATGGTCGACAGGATATTATGATTGCCGGAGGAGCGGATTCAGGGACCAACCCATCGAACCTGCTTTCTTTTAGCCTGCTTGGGGCATTGTCAAAAAATAATAAAGAATTTGAATCGGCTAGCCGACCTTTTGATCGAGACAGGGATGGTTTCCTGTTGGGAGAGGGTGCCGCTTTTTTAATTCTGGAAACAGAATCTCATTGCCTTCGTCGAGGAGGCAAACTATTAGCAGAATTAAAAGGTTACGGAACAGCCTCTGATGCTTATCGAGTGACAGATGAACCTGATGATGCTCGAGGTGCAATCAGAGCCATGAAATGGGCACTTCAGGATGCAGAATTGGCACCTTGTGACATCAACCACATCAATGCCCATGGAACCAGTACACGAATGAACGATCCAATCGAATCACATGCTATTCATAAAGTATTCGGCGAGGCTGCAAACCAAATTCCTGTGACTTCGAATAAATCAATGATCGGGCATCTGGTAGCTGGTGCTGGCGCTATTGAATTAGCCGCTTCTGTATTAACCATCGGGCATGAATGCATTCCCCCGACAATCAATCTGATCAATCGTGACGATGAATGTGATCTGGACATTGTTACCGGCGAACCGAGAAGAGTACCTATCCTAAACGTACTCTCCAACTCCTTCGGTTTTGGTGGCCAAAATGCTTGTTTAATTATTCAAAAAGTTGAATCGTAATTATTGAAAAATCATAACGATCATGTGGAATAAAGAAGAGATAGACTTGGAAGTTCGACAAATTGTCGCAAAATCCTTGCTCCTGAAGCTGGAAGTCGTTTTGCTTAAATCACGTTTTTTTCTGGACCTGGAGGCGGAGTCTATAGATATTCTGGACATCCGTTTTGCAATAGAAAGTAAATTCGGATTTAAATTTCAGAATGATGAAATTCGGGAATTATTGCAGGCTATTGCTACAGAAAAGCAGGTGACGGAGAAGGATATTCCGGAATTATTTACAGTTCATAGAATGGCTGATTTTGTTGCCTATAAAGTTTTAC
>JAHEAU010000100.1:0-6643 GCA_024642625.1 Lewinellaceae bacterium | reverse complement strand
AAGCGAGTTGGTGTCATTCTTGGGGGTAGCCGTGGAGTGGGGCGTGCCATAGCGAAACATTTAGCAAAAAATGGCGTGGGAATATTATGCATCATTTTTCTGGAGCAGGAAGATTCTGTGCGTTCTTTGGCGGAGGAAGTGAGTGGCTATGGGACAACAGTCATCCCGTTGAGGTATAATCTTGGATCGGTTGATGATATCCTGGCGATGTCCAATGAAATCCATAAAATAACACCGCATATCGATTATCTGGTTCATTGTGTCGCATTGACCACCTTCAAGCCATTGATGCAGGTCAAACCAAACCAATGGGATCTGACAATGAGCATATCTGTCCGGTCATTTTTGCAATCCGTTCAGCAATTTTCGGATTTAATGAATGCAGAAAGCTCCATTGTCGCAGTGTCCAGTACTGGTAGTCAACGGTATAATGCCAACTATGGTGCGTTGGGGACGAGCAAGAGCGCACTGGAGTCGACTGTTCGCTATTTAGCTGTCGAACTTGCTGCAAAGGGTGTGCGGGTCAATGGGGTGATTTCCGGATTATTAGGTGGCGATTCGCTTCCTCTATTCCCGGAGATTGATGAGGTGGTTCATGAAACGCTGAAACGCACACCTATGGGTCGATTAGGAACTCCGGATGATATCGCTGAAGCAGTCTATTTTTTATTAGGTGGTGCCGCCTGGATGACGGGTCAACATATCATTCTGGATGGAGGGTTTTGTTTGACTTGAACAAAGAATCTGCCTCTAATAATAAGTTTATTTTGTAATTAATATTTAAAATCATGAAAGCACTTTCATATTGGGCCGTGTGTCACCCGAAAAAAACGTGGGTATTACTTGCTGTTATTCAGACAATAATTGGTGTTTTAGTTTTTGAATATGGTGTACTCCTGGCACTTGAGGGGATTGCTTTGCCCCCCGTGTTAATCTATCTGGGTATAGCCATATGTATTTTAGCATCTGTCTTTTATCCGGTTCGGCGGTCCGCTTCAAAATTTTGGAAATGGTCGTACGGTCGGCAAAAATTGATGGATTTTGGATTGGTTTTTTCCGGGTTGTTGATGATGTGTACCTGGACGAATCGAGAAGTATTTCAGACAGAATTAACTGACAATTCAATGATGGCTATTCAGGTAGTATTGTTAGAAAAGCCAGAACCTTCTGTTGAAAATTCCTTTTGGCAAAATATAAAGCATGTTGGCCCTCGTCAGGCAATTCAAATTGAATTACGTAAACAAGTAATAAAGCGTGTACAGAAAGATCAGGAGAAGCAAAAGGCCCCGTTGAGTATCTGGTGGATTGTGTTGATCATTATTTTTGGCAGTGTCCTTTCAGCAATCATCGCATGCGCCCTGGCCTGCAATGGTATGGGCAGTTGGGCAGCCCTAGTACTCTTTGGTGGAATTGCTTATTTCACTGTAGGTGGGTTGATGTGGATCAAGAGTAGAAAAGCAGCGAATGCCAATCTCAAAGGTCAATCTCTTACAGAGAATAAATTGGAATGAATTTCCTCCATGTTCTTTAAAATTCCAATCTCCAGTGGTGCTCCATTTTTACTGGCAATGCGGGTTGTCGGCTGCCTAATTGGTGTCCATGATATCAAGGATTATCAATTGTGAAAATAGAGGGAAGTCATGCCAAAATTTCTAATAGATGAGGTAAGTGGACACTTAAATTCCTAGTTCTGGCATGCATTCACTCAATTTTCGAGGAATATAAAATAGTTCACATGCAATATTATTGACATTTATCAGGTCTTGATAATCAAATAAATATAATTTATTTATTATATAAATAATAGAAAATCAGAGTGTTAATAACATTTCAGGGGTATTGTACAGTTGAATCACTTGATTATCTTTGGTTATCAACAAAACTGATACCTCTATATGAAGCAAGCATTGACCCTCCTCCTGTTGTGTTTAACCGTCTTTGGTTTTGCGCAACAAAATGAAGGACTGAAGCCCATTCCGGCCAAGGTTCAAAGCTACCTGAATCAAGGTGAAACCTTTCAGAAGGTGAGTCCATTTCTCGAGACGATCGACCCGGATCGCATGGACATTCCGTCAGAAGTCAAACAGTCTGGCTGGGGTCTTGTACCCAACCTGCAAAAATTGGTTTCACTAGAGAAAGAACAACCGGAATTTCTGGAACTCACAGTCCCGAAACTGAATGGTGAGAAATTGACCTTGTTACTCTACAAAGTCAACGTAGCAACTCCTGATTATCAGGTCCTGTATTCAGACGGTACGGTAAGTCATGAAGTGCCTGGTGTTCACTACCGAGGAATTATCCAGGGCGATTTCAAAAGTCTGGTGTCGATCAGTATTTTCCAGGACCAAGTCATGGGGGTAATTTCAGATTATTCAGGAAACTGGAATCTGGGGCCACTCGAAAATCCTACAGCAGAACGCGTGCATATTTGCTATAATGATAAGGATCTGGCCGCATTTGATCAATTTGCGTGTGGAACTGATGATTCTCAGCCTACAGACACAGACCATCAGATGGAAAAAGAGGGAGGCAATCGCAATGTCGGTGATTGTCTGCGTATATGGTGGGAGATTGGAAATAGCCTGGTTGTCAACAAAGGATCCGGTGCAGCTGCACTGGCTTATATGACAGGGGTCGTTGCAGAGGTATATACGATGTATGCCAATGAGTCTCTGGATATGGCTACGCATACCTTTGTTGTGTACACGTCTCCTGAACCCTATTCTGGGGGTAATTCTTCCGCTCGATTGAGCTCATTTCAATCGTCAAATGGTGTTTTGGCTGGCGATCTCGCCCATTATGTCACAGTTAACTTTGGTTATGGTGGAATTGCAGCCGGTTTTTCTGGTGTATGCAATAGTAACTATGATCAAAACATGTGTTTTTCGGATCTGAATCCGACGTTCAATAATGTACCCACATATTCCTGGACAGTTATGGTATGTACCCATGAAATGGGTCACCTGATCGGTTCGCGTCATACACATGCATGTGTGTGGAATGGGAATAATACCGCTATTGATGGTTGTTCCGGGGGTACAGAAGGCGGATGTCCCCTTCCCGGCAACCCTGCAGGAGGCGGTACAATCATGAGTTATTGCCATCTGCAACCAGTAGGCATCAACTTCACGCTCGGATTCGGTCCTCAGCCAGGTGCGGTTATCCGTGCACGTGTGGCCGGTGCCACTTGTCTGACTCCTTGTGGTGCGCCAGCACCATGTACGTTCAATATCACGTGCCCACCGAGTACGACTGTCCAATGTGGAGCAAATCCATTACCAGCTACTTCCGGAAATGCGACAGTTCAGATTACTGCCGGAGCCTGCTCGCCAGTTATTACATATACAGACAATAATGCCGGTCTGACCCTCTGTAATGGTACCGGATTTTTCATCCGTACATTCTCTGCCACTGATGGCAATACAACCAAGACGTGCTCCCAGACAATTACAAAGGTGGATACGACACCTCCTGTGATATCAGGAACTGCAAATAATGTGTCAATCAATTGTAACAGTCCCATTCCTGCAGCCCCCATATTATCAGCAACCGACAACTGTGGGTTGGCTTCTCTGAATATGGTTGAAGCGACAAGTGGCGCAAATTGCGGATATATCATTACCCGAACCTGGACAGCGACCGACAATTGTGGGAATACAGCGACACGTCAACAAATCGTTACTGTAACGGATACATCACCTCCTGTTGCTAAATGCATTTCCGGATATGAAGTATTTCTGAATGGAAATGGAGAGGCCACTATCCATCCAAGTAACATTGATGACGGCAGTTATGACGTTTGTAGTGCAATCACGATGTCGATTTCACCAACAAAGGTGACCTGCGCCAATCTGGGAAATGCGACTGTGACACTCATCGTCACAGATGCCTGCAATAATGTCGGCTCGTGTAATGCAACCGTCAAAGTAACCGACAATCTGGTTCCTCACATGGTTTGTAAAAACCTGGATATCTATATGGATGAGGCCGGCAATCCCGTCACTGTTCAACCTGTGGATATTGATGGTGGAATCACGGATAACTGTACCGTAGTTCAGATTGATCTAAGTCAATCCGTGTTTGGATGTGATGATCTTGGTACGTCCAATGTCAAGGTGATTGCCCGGGATCAAAGTAATAACAGTAATGAATGTCAGGCGACCATCCGCGTGTATGACCTCATTCCACCTGTCTTCACTTATTTCCCTCCGGATGTGACTGTTTACTGCAGTGAAGAAAATGCTTTTGAAGTGCCGGATGCAACCGACAATTGTAGTGTGGTTTCAATTGGCTTAACTGAAGAGCAGCAAATATTGCCAGGCGGTCCAACAGATAGCTATCTGGTAGTCCGGTCTTGGTGGGCTGTAGACAAGGCCGGTAATGAGGTGACAGGTGTTCAACGTATAGCAGTCTTTACAGACGGCCAGATGGTCACATTATGTAAAGACGATATTAAAACAGCACCAAGTAAGGCCCCTGTCAAAGTATCCTGGAACGCGCCCAAAGTGGACGACATCTGCCAAGGCAGCTTTGCCATGACACAGATGGAAGGACCACCTTCCGGAAGCTACTTCAATCCGGCGTCAATCACACGGATTACCTATGGCTATGAAGATTCCTTTGGGTCAAGATATGAGTGTGCATTCAATGTCACTGTACCTGGAATTAACGACGACTACAACGTAACAATCCAGCAGGCAGATACGGACTGTGGTAATCATATGATCGGCCGCTGTAATGTCACTGACTTAGGAAGCATGTTTAATGCAAGTCTTTTCCTTACACCAAAAGGAGGTTTGAACGAAACGAAATATGAACTGAACACTTCTGGCACGCTTGAAATGTATGCCGATGGAACGGCTCGACTGACAGCTTCTTGGAGCGATCAATCCGGTAATGGATGGGATGGAACGATTTGGTTCCTCCATCGCAGGTCATATGCAGGCTGGTTGAATGCAGGCGGAAAAGCCAATATTTCATCAGGCGGCGATCCTTCTACATGGACATACTTTGAATTGGATGCAAGTCGGAGTAAACTTGTAGGCACAGGCGGCAATATGGGCCTCCCCCCACTTTCTGTCCAGCAGTCACCTAACTATGCCAAGTATGGCCTGCAAGTTGGAAAAGGCGCAAGCCCGAATTCGAGCAATGATGGTGGATGGTGTGCTATTTCAACGTTGAATAGCCAAGGCCAGTACACAGCTCGAGGCTATATTTCTTTCTTGAGCAGTTGTTCAGTAACGAACCTGATCAAAAATGCAGCATCTGTTGATTCAGTTGGAGGTGGATTTGTTTCAAATGGCATGTGGTCCAATGGAACCAATGGTGCCGATTTGGGCGATGTCGCTCCTGGTAATTACAATGTGAATGTGACAGGCCAGAATGGTCAGATTCAGAATCACGTCTTCACGCTAGTTGCACCAACAGGATGTACACTTTTATGGGAAAATCATTGTCGCGAAGCCAATATGGCTGTCGGAGCAGCTGCTACTCAGATCAGTACATACCAAAATGGTACTGCTGATCGGGCAGTAGATGGCAACACCGATGGTGATTTCACCCTTGGATCAGTGACGAGCACCCTTGCAGGTTGGCAGAATTACTGGTCGGCTAATTTGGGTCAGAATTACCCTGTTGAGTCAGTACAGATCTGGCCAAGAACGGATATTGGAAATAGCGGACTGGAACCATTCTATGTGTTTGTTTCTGCAAATCCCATCCCGGATTTGGCTCCAGAACTATTGTTAAGAACAGCTGGTGTTCGTACGATTCGCCATGAAGGGCCAATGCAAGAAGCCTGGCGGATGCCGGCTAATATGGTTGGTCAGTATATCAAGGTCCAACTCGAAGCAGAGGGTCGCTTGATGATGGCTGAAGTAGAGGCACTGGTTTGCCAGGAGGACAGGTTGAACGCCGTTCCAGGAGCGCCAACATGGCAAAATGCACCAGGAAATGCTTTTGGTAATCCAACAGTGAATGTCGATGATCTTTCTGTCTGGCCGAATCCTTCGTCAGATGAATTGAACATCTACATCAACCAGAGTCGGGTAGCCCCAACCTCTGTAACGATCATGGACATGACAGGAAATCAGATCTATCGAAATGACCTGTCTGGATCAAAGGAGCATCAGCTCCGGATTCCGGTAGGCAACTGGTTGACTGGAATGTATGCAATCACAGTATCCGGCCCGGATGGTATCCGGACCCAGTGGGTGCAAGTGGTGCGATAGTCGACTTGACTGAATAAGAAAGGCCCACCCTGAGTATTTAGGGTGGGCCTTTTTAGTCTCACAAGTCGCTTTTATTCCAAATGAGTTATGAGAATTGGTGAATTCATGACCATTCAAGGAATACTTTAAGCGAATTTTCTTTAATACTGGCATCTTGAAGAAAACCTCCTTACCTTTGCGGCAGGTGTGGTATACCATGCCTGTCCCTTTCCCATGGACATACACTGAATCGAAAGCGTTGATTCTTGTGTGACGGTATTATTGGCCCCATCCACCGGGGTTTGGGAAATTGCGGTCCCTTCTCTGTTGAAAGCCATACTCCCGTTGCTTGATTAATTATGATTGATTGTCCGATGGACAAGCTATAGGCTTGTTGGTCGGACTAACTGACATATTAAACCAGCATGTATGTA
>JAHEAU010000339.1 GCA_024642625.1 Lewinellaceae bacterium | reverse complement strand
TCCTTTTCCAGCTGGTACAGCATACAGTTTTACGGTTTCGGATCAATATGATTGCAATCCAGTTCTCGTCTCTGGCAGCCATGATTGTCAATGTTTTACAGATGCTGGTTTGTTGAATGGAGGCCCAATAAATATCTGTATCGGTGACACGATCAATTTGCAAGGAGCAGGTGTTTTTCTTGAGCAAGACGATACGCTGGGTTATTGGCTGGTTGCGGACCAGATGGACCCTGAAAACACATTGCTTTGGCATTCCGGAAAAAATCAATTGTACTACCCAGGCTTGCCAGTTGTCTCAGGACAAATGTATTATCTGTTGACCGTAGCTGGCAACATGGGGAATGTAGGTCTTGTGGATACGGCAGATGCCTGCCTTGATTTCAGTAATGCATTGTCTGTAATGTTTGTAATGCCGCCTCAGATCAATTCTATTGTACCTTCTCCACTCAATCTATTCACTTGTCTGGATACCCTCATTACTCTGACAGCAATGGTTACTCCCCCCACAGGACTGACGTTTAGCTGGACAACAACTGGAGGCGCAATGGTTCCTCCACTCAATCAAAATAAAGTTGCCACGACATCTCCTGGCTGGTACACCATCAGCTTGATTGAAAGTACCGCAGGATGCCGGGATAGTGCTGGCATTTTTCTGGGAGCCAGTGTGGATTTGCCGGCACTGGTGATTATGCCTCCACTTTCACTCGATTGCATTCATGACGAGGTTGCCATTGATGCAAGCCAATCCTCCTCCGGGCCCAATGTTGTGTTTCAGTGGTCGAGTGTGGACGGGCAAATCGTTAGTGGGTCGAATTCTTCGATTGTCTCTGTGAACCAACCCGGAACCTATCAAGTGGAAGTCCTTGATTTGATTAGCAATTGCTCCGAAACAGGTTCTGTAATTGTCAGTCAGGATACGGTATCACCAATAGCTGACGCCGGAATGGATCAATTGATTCCTTGTGGGCAAACAATCAGTGCGTTGAATGGATCCAACTCGGCAGGGCAGGGGACATTGACCTATGTTTGGTCAACAACAGATGGAGGCATCACGGGGCCCTTTAATCAGGCTGTGATTCAACCGAGTGGCGCTGGCACTTATCTGCTGACCGTTACGGATGTCGCAAATGGATGTACTGATTCCGACAAAGTGATTGTCGCCTTGAATGGAAGCATGACAGTCACCGGGATTTCGGTCGACCCGCCTCATTGTTTTGGTGAGTCCAGTGGGTTGCTTTCAATTGATAGTGTCACTGGCGGTCAGGGGCCATTTCAGGCGAAACTGGGTTCTATAACGTTCTCGGTTCCTGGAAATACGGGTGGATTGGCAGGTGGAACATATTCACTAATAGTGACTGATTCCTTTGGTTGTCAGTGGGATTCTACGATGACGATTGATGATCCGCCGCTCTTGTCAATTGATCTCGGGTTAGATCTGACAATGGATTTCGGCACCTCTATTGTGTTGATTCCCCAAGTGGCTAGTCCTGGATCAGGCATAGTGTCTTATACCTGGTTTACCTCAGATAGTATATTGTGTATTGGGTGCCCGCAACTCCAAATTCAACCGACATCTGACCTCTTTATTTCGTTGGAAGTGGAGGATCAAAAGGGCTGTTTGGCAGTGGATGACATCGAAATCCGATTACTTCTGAAACGGAGGATTTACATCCCCAACAGCTTTTCACCGAATCTTGACGGCATCAATGATGTGTTTGCGGTGTACGGCGGCGAAACAGTTGATCACGTCCAGTCTATGGCCGTATTTGACAGGTGGGGCAATTCACTTTTTTTACTGGAAGAGTTTCCTGCAGATGGAGTTGCCGGATGGAATGGAAAGTATCGTGAACAGCCCATGGATCCAGGAGTCTACGTTTATGTAGTTAACGTGGTCTTCATAGATGGAAGTGAACGATTGTATAAAGGGGATCTTCAGTTATTGAGGTAAAGCGTGTTTTCAATCCGCATCTCGGTCACTGAGATTCAGAATTGCCGTTTAGCAGTTCTGAATTGATAAATTGATACAGGGTATCAGCTACCAGTTGATGATTGAGGATGCTGGGGTGGATGTCCTCATCACTGATTTTCATGTCCATTTTGTTGTATCCATCATAAATATGTTCAAGATCCAAAATCTTGAATCCTGTTCGTTCAGCTATACCACGAACAATGTTTTTTGCTTCAATCTGTGATCTTCGAGTATCGACTGTTGGCCAATAAACCCAAATCGGAGTAATATCATTGTTCCGGCATTGGGTCATCAACTCGGTGTAAGTCGCTTCCAGGATTCCTTCTCCGAAAGGTTTCAGGCGGTCAAGAATTTCCTGATCAGACATGGATTTCTTGATGCCACTCTCCTGAATTGCTACATTTAAAAAATCATAAGGCAGATTAAAGTCCTGTTTGAATGCCTTGAGAATATCTTTATTGTTTCTAATTAAATCCTTTCCGTGAGAGAAATAGAAGAGATATTTCGGACGAAATTTTTCAAGATGATCCTCATTGAATTGGAGGACACATTCAAGGAGATCATAGTGTGGGCATCCCAAATTCATGAATTCAAATGTCTCATCTGTTTGGGAAGAATTCATTTTCGCTTCGAGCAGAACGTCAACAACATCGTTGTCGGACACTCCAGATCCTGCGACAAAAGAACCACCCAAAAACATGGATCGAATTGTAGATGGTCCCGGATCTAAGGCGTAATTCTTATCCCGAAACCCCCATTTGTTAATTGTAAATTGTTGCCCTTTAAACGTTAATGTTGTATTGGGTTGCATGGCGAGATTGCGAAACCCAGGAATGATCCTGGCGCCTTCAGTATCTTGAAACTGAACTTTCCCAGGAGTTTGCATGCTAGCCAATGGGCTTGACAAGTTATTTTCATAAAGAAGTTCGGTGTAATATCCATCGATCTGAAGTTCTTCATCTGTAGCAGATAATTTTGGTGTCAAAAGGCCATTCATTTCTATGTTTAACGCCTTTCCAATGCCCTGATGAACTGGTCCAATTCGGAGTAACGCCAAAATGCCAAGCATAGAAAGTGACCACACTGATGCCATTGAAGTAGTTGGATCCGGATTGAAAAATGAAGCCAATTTGAAGCGTTCACGCAAACAGATCAAGACACCACCCACGACCCAGATAACCAGACCATATTTAAGGATATTC
>JAHEAU010000338.1 GCA_024642625.1 Lewinellaceae bacterium | reverse complement strand
CATGAGTTCAGGCCCAATATCACCAATTGGATATCCAGCGAGATAAGACAGGAATCCACCTTCAAGGTCGGCTTCAGCCTCCTTCTTTCTCGACTCAAAATTAGCGAGCAGTGATTCTACCTTGTTTAAAAATCCGGAAGCATTTTTCTTGCTTTCAGGCATTCCTGCACTCAATGCTTTGACAATTGCTGAATCTTGGGTAAATTCTGCATCAAATTGCCAGGCAAAGTGATTTTTGACCCCGTGTTTGCGCATGTAATGAACTAGTTCGTGCGACAGGATAATCGATAATGCCCGCAATGAATCCGCACCAAATTCACGCACACAAAGGTCATAGGCTCTTTCTTCAAGGAAGATCTCGCCATATGCCGGATAGGCCATTGCTACGACAAAATTTTTGTTGGGCAATGTATCTCTCACAAAAAAATATGGCTTTTCCTCTGGTAAAATCCCCTTCGCCTCTTTCAACGCGTTCATGAGTTTGGTCGCAGTTTTTACTTTGTACTCGGGCACAATGCCTGCATGAGAGAAGGCAGGCCATAGGACTGCGAGGAAAAGAAACCCGAGAAAACTTGATTTGCGGATAGAAATTAACGGCATACAAAGGATTTTAATGACAATACCACTCAGATGGGAACAAGTTACCCATTCCTTGTTGTTTGTTAAAACTACTACTTTTAGGTTAGAATAAATACCACCATGACATTCAGGTTACTGTGTTTGAGCTCTTTCAGGATTTTACTTGTCTCATGCTTGCTCAATCCAGTTATGGTCAAAGCGCAATTCGGGCCCAAGGGGACTTGCCGTGCGATGGTCGTCGGGATTTCAGAATATCAGGATCCGGACATACCGGATTTGCATTTTGCCCATCGGGATGCCAAAGCCTTTGCACAGTATCTCCAGACGCGTCCAGTTGATAAAGTAAAACCTGAAAACCTGAAGCTCCTGACGAATAATCAGGCCACTGGCGGAAATGTCCATAGTGCATTGCGTAACCTTGTCAAAGACAGTCAGACTGGTGATAAAGTGGTGATCTATTTTGCAGGACATGGCGATGTGGAGACATTGTATCCAGATGAACCCGGCCACTTATTGGTGTTTGACACACCGGCAAACAATTACTCGTCCAACTCCTTGCGTCTTGACGATATTCGACGCACCGTCAATGCACTGGTCAGTCGTGACATACAAGTACTCATTGTCACCGATGCCTGTCATGCAGGAAAATTAGCCGGGAGCGCAGTCAATGGCTCGCAGGCTGCCACTTCTTCCATGGCGGAACAATTCAATTCTGAAATAAAAATTCTCTCGTGTCAAAGTAATGAGTACTCTCAAGAAGGCGAACAATGGGGCGATGGTCGTGGGGTGTTCTCCTGGTACTTGATTCAGGGGCTCACTGGAATGGCCGATACAGACAAAGATCTTCAAGTCACCATTAAGGAATTGTCCAGGTACCTGGAAGACATGATCGAGCCGGATGTCTCACCACAACGCCAAACACCCAATCTTGTTGGAGATCGAAATGCCCGGGTCGCGGTTATTGATGAGGCTCAACTACTCGCATTGCGCAAAGAACTTGACCCTAACTTTTCATCCAGTGATCCAATAATTGCTTCCCGAGAACCTGATACTCCTCCAACCGAACGGATCGACTCTGTTTGGATAAAAAAGATAAATGCTTTTCAGCAAGCGATCAACAATAAAAAACTGATTGCTGAGGATCTGGGCCCAGAAGATCCAAAAGGCATTTCCGCTTATGATCAATTGCAAAAGCTGAAAAAAGAAGATGACCATCAGAAAGAAGTAGTCAAATTGGAAGATCAACTCATTGCCAAACTCCAGGAAGACGCACAACAAGCGATCAATGCCTATTTGAAAAATGACCAGGAGGAACTGATGAATCGATGGAAGGGAACAACAGGCAGCTATTTAAAATACCCGAGCTATTTAAAGACTGCAGCATCGATGTTGGACAAAGACCAATATCTGCGTAACAGGTTGTTTGCACTGGCTCATTACTTCCAGGCAATTTCTTTACGTATCTCAAACGACAAAGAACTACACGAAAATTCAGATTTATTGCAACTTGCACTACTACAAACTGATTCGGCATTGCTTTTTGAACCAAGAGCTGCATTCATCCAAAATGAGATCGGATTAATTCATTTTCGACTCAAACATTATTCCACTGCCATTTCACATTATTTAAATGCACTGGAGGTAGCACCATCATGGGCTATGCCATACAACAATCTGGCAATCACATATTCAGTAAATGGCGACCTGGACAAAGCCGAAGATTGGGCAAATAAAGCGCTCCAAAGGGATTCAAGTTTGTTTGGAAGTTATAACGTATTGGCGGAATATTACCTTCAAAAAAAGCAGAATATGCTGGCAGAAGCAGCCCATATTGAAGCTATCCGTCGCAATCCATCGATCAGTCAACCATTAATGAACTATGGGAGTTATTGGGTTAAAATAAATCGACCAGAAATGGCAGAGATTTGGTACCAACAGGTACTCGTTAAATCACCGGTCCAGCTGAATCATCTGAATGATATCGCTGATTATTATATAAAACGATCAGATATGGACAGGGGAAGGTACTATTACCAGGAGATCCTGAAAAGAGACTCCTCATCAGTCTTAGCCTGGAATGGTATCGGCACAGTTTATTTACGTAAAAATGAATTGCCTCAAGCCAAATCAACATTTGAAAAGGCATATAGTTTAAATAAACAGTTTCTGCAGACATTAACTAATCTTGGACTGACTGCATTTATGTCTGGTGACTTGTCAAGCAGTAAGGAGCACTATCAAAAGGCCTTGAATGTATTTCCTGATTCCATTTATTGCCCAGCCTATGGAGGTTTAGGTGCTGTTCTACTAGCTCAAGGCTTGCTTACTGAATCGGAGTCCATATTAATGACCATGTTAAACGTATGCAAGGACGACCCCACCGCCTATTCTGCCTGGTATAATCTGGCTTGTGCACGTGCACTGTCTGGGAAAAAGGACCTTGCATTTGAAGCATTAGAGAACGCAATACTGAGCGGATTTAATCAATTTAATCACATCCAGACTGATCCTGATCTACAAACACTACATGAAATGCCTCAGTGGCAAGCACTTTCGGATAAATACTTTAAATAGATTGAGTAAGGTAGAATAT
>JAHEAU010000337.1 GCA_024642625.1 Lewinellaceae bacterium | reverse complement strand
GCGTAACTTTTCCACAAGCTAACACTCCACACGATTCATGTTGTGTGATCTAGGTCACCGGGCACGCTAATCTTTACTTGCAATCAGCTCGAAAAATATCAACCACTGGCCCCAAGGCTGCAGGTAAACTGTCTGGTAACGGTGAACTCCGTACAAACTCAAGGTAATCCTTGTACGTGCCAACAAAAGCATATTCCAGAACAACTTTTGTTTCACCAATTCGGCCTTTAACACCTTCCCCCTGGTAGGCAAAAATCGGCTGTCCAGTACTATCACGCCAAACTGGATTAAAGCCGCTGGTGTCCTGCAGTTCTGTCAAATTTTGAAGATGGACCCGGTACCCTTTGCCATCCGTATAATAAAACTCTGAAGGAAGAACAACCAAGCCGGGATTGGCACCAAAACGAGTAAACATGTGCCCTTCCCTATCTGGATTATACAGACGGTATTCGTTTTCCAGCTTTTCCTCCTGTCCACAATCCTCTTCTAAAAAGACGTACAAGGGTCCATTATATCCTTCGGGAATGAGCCACACTGCCGGCTCCCTCACCCGATTGTCGTTTGTAATGGTATAGATCGATACAAAGATCACAGCGGGTAGCAAAAAGGCGAGCAATTTGTGGAAGACCGACAGACCACTCAACCAGACAAGAACCTGCCCGATGAGATAAACTCCTCCAGCGATATACATCAGATTCCCTTCTGCAAGAAAAACACTATTACAACCCCCTATAGCCAGAAATAAACCTAACGCATAAAGCACATTCATTGAAGAGAAGTCCAATTTCATGGTCGATTATTCAGGGGTAAATTGACTCAACCAGTTGATCAAGCCAGGTATCAGTTGGGGATGAAGCGGTCGATCTGAATCCAGATAACTATCCACATTATCCGTAAGATTACCAACTTTTTTCATGACGTGATTCATATTCTGGATGGTCAATCGTGTACCCATTTTTGCAGCCTCAGCCAATCGATCCGCATCTTCCGGAAATATTTGAATATCCTGCTCACCCTGAACAATGAGAATGGGAATGGTCAACCGACCGATTTCCTCAGCAGGATCCAATAGAATCCAGGAACGCATATAGGGCTGTACACTTGGCCGGAACAATGACATCAGAAAAGGTGGTGGTTCAACAGTTTGCCCCTCACGAACCAATTTGAATAGACTGTCTGACGCTACTCTGACAAATGCAGGCTGTCGTTCCATTTGTTTCATAATCAATTGATCTGCAGGACGACCTGCGCCAGCCAGACTGATCAACCCGTTGACAACCGGACGACGAATGGCGGCAAGCGTTGCTACTAAAGCGCCCTCACTATGTCCGGCTAAAATAATCGTCGAAAATCGGCCATCGTTTTGCCAATAATCCACCCAATGAACCAGATCCTGGACGATGGTATCAAACCGTAGGTTTTCCTCCTGAAGATCAGAAAAAATGCTCTTCCCGATATTCCGCTTGTCATATCGAAACGTCGACACACCATGCTTTTCCAAACTGTCAGCAAACATCCGAAGAGTAGCTGCCCCTCCTGAATGTTGATTGCCATTCCGATCTGTCGGGCCTGATCCAGCGACGAATATGATCAAAGTGGAATCGGAATTCAGTACCTGACGCAGGCTGCCTTCAAGGATTCCACCTGAAACGACCAATTGGACCGTTTGGTCCTGAGCCAGGACATGCTGACTTAAAAAAGAACTCCATCCAAGGAGGATCAGGAGTAACTGAAGTCTTGTGCTGTAAAGTGAAATATCCATGATGTCACAAAATCCTCTTAATTTCCGAATTCAATCGTCAAAACTTTTGCATTGCCTTCATTCCTCAAACTACTGATCCTGGGGCTACTGCCAACCAGTTTATTTGCTCAACCCTGTCAGGAGACCTTAAACCTCGGTGACGATATCATCCTTTGCCACCCTGGAGGAGATGTCCAGCTGAACGCAGTCTATTCAGGCGATCCCAACCAAATCATTGGTATCGAATGGGATCCGACCAATGGATTGTCTGACCCAACCATTCTGGATCCAATCGCCTCTGTAAGTTCCACGACCACGTATACCCTCAATGTAAAATCCTTTAGTGGAAATAACCTGGTCATAAATGGTGATTTTGAAGCAGGCAATACCGGATTCACCAGTGATTATACATACGATGCTTTTAACCTTGTTCCAGAAGGTGTCTATACTGTGACCAATAATCCCATGTCAGTCCATCCGGGATTCGCCCCCTGTACTGACCACACTTCAGGGGGCGGACAGATGATGGTCGTAAATGGCGCAGGAACCCCTGGACAAAATGTATGGTGCCAAACGATTTCAGTTCTGCCCAATACAATTTACGTCTTCAGCACATGGGTCACTTCCGTGAATCCGTCTTTCCCGGCTATACTGCAGTTTTATGCCAATGGAAGCCCAATTGGCGGGGCCTTCAATGCACCAAACAGCAACTGCGACTGGATCCAATTCTACAATATCTGGAATTCTGGAGGGGCATCATCTGTCACCATCTGTATTGTCAATCAAAACACTGTATTGGGTGGTAACGACTTCGCCCTGGACGATATCTTTCTCAGTGAAGTTTGTGAAGTTTCTGACACAATCACCATCACGGTTTTAGATGAAATCAAGGAGCAACAGGATGTTGAACTCTGTTTTGGCGAATCCATAAATGTAGCTGGCCAATCCTTTAACAATGAAGGCGACTATGAAGTCATCCTTCAATCATTTCAAGGATGTGATTCGACAATCATGGTCCATGTCGATGTCGCTCAAGTAGAAGCCTTTATCGATGATCCACTTACCTTGAATTGCTATCTGGATGAAACGGAACTCGACGGGTCACTTTCCAATGGTACAAATGGAATCGACTTTTATAAATGGACGACTTCCGGGGGTAATATTTTGACTGATCCGACTCAACCATCCATATCAATCAGTGGCGGAGGAATCTATCAACTCTTGGTCAGTACTTCGCTGGGTTCCATCATTTGTTATGATTCGATATCCGTGCCCATCCCCCTGGACACAGTTGCACCAGTGGTGAGCATTGCCGATCCTCCCTTCCTCTCCTGCCAGGATTCAACCTTGCAATTGATGGCCCAGGGGCTTCCCCTTCCAAGTGGGTTTGATATTTCCTGGTCCTCTCCCAATGGGATCATCCTCTCTGGACAGGA
>JAHEAU010000336.1 GCA_024642625.1 Lewinellaceae bacterium | reverse complement strand
ATATCTGATTCCGGGGGTATTCTAGATACTCCAAATCTTCGCCTGGATCGATTGATGGCAGATGATTCATTTGAGATTCGAACTACAGGTGAAATAGTTATGGATGTTGCAGGGGAATCCTTTGATTATGCAATTTACAAGCTGAGTGTTGCGGGAACGTCATCAAGTGCAAAAAATCAATATGAGTCCAAGCTTTTTGGAGTAAATGGTTTGTTAAGTATGAGTGATTGGATTGTTGAAATATTTGATTCTCAAAATCAGAAATGGTATTACTTAGACACATTTTCGATATATTTTGGCAATTCCTTTTATGATTATTATTTTGATATTTCTATTCCAACTCTTTCCTTCTTGAATCCTGGGTTTCCAGCAGACTTTAGATACTCAGATGGGGATTCAGTGAAAATCAAAATATTAAATTTTGTCGGAGTAAATGTGCTATTGAATGCTAAATGTCCAACTAATTACACTATATCTTATCAAGGCAATATGTATTTGGATACGGCTGAGTTGAAATTGGAATTACTTCGTCCGGATGTCACGAATACATGTGATTGTAGGCAAAGTGATATTGAATTGTTGGGGATTAACGGCTGGATTGATATTAGCACACCACTCTCTAGGGGTTATTGCAAAGGTGAAAATCATATTGCTAATTATTTTAAGATAAGAAAGGGTTCTTGTAACAATACATCAAAGAATTATTTTCCCAATGAGGTGAGAATGGATACTTGGATGACAGGACTGTCAATAACCTATGATTCTACACTATTATCTGATGTGCAGTTGTTATCCCCCGAAGGCTTAGTCCAGTGGAATATTAAATCTGGAGAAATTTTGAATACCCTTTCTTATACAAAAGATTTACTTGATGAAAAATATGAGCCATATACATTTTGGCAATTGGATTTTGAGTCCAGGAAATGTTTAGTTGATAATTTGACGATTGATTCGAAGTTTTACTTAGCGGTGACTGAGAAATATAAAGATGTTTACAAGGAATTAGTATCAACCTCACATCTAATTTCTATTGACGCCCCTAGGGTTGAAATGGATTTTGTTTTGCCGAATATCCATGGTAATAATTCTTCTCCAGTTTGGAGCGGAATACTGGAAAACTCAAATCTTTGGTTTACAGTTGACACCGCCCGCCACAACTGGATGCGCCTCAAATCCCCCAACGGAAAACTCATTGACCTGGAGATCATCGATCCATCTACGGGCCAGCCCTACCCACAAATCAACGGCATTTGGCAATTACCGGATATTTCGCCAGACAGCACACTGAGCGTGGCTGTCACAGCCACGAATACCAGCTGCGAACGAGAGGAACTCTTTGTCCAATATGGTTGGAATTGTGAGCCCTACACCTCCTTGGATCAAGAGCCTTGCATTGTATTCTATGACACGCTCTCCGTCATCTCAGCCCCGGGTCTCCTGGAATTGAAGCCCGATCCGGATACATTAAGTGGGCCACTTTGCGCACCCATGCCGCAAACCACTATACTTTATATCAATGCCGATCAAGGAGCCGTCTACAACTTGCAAGCGATGATCACATTGCCACCTGGATTGAATTATCAATTGGGAAGTGCCCAGATCATCTGGCCCGCAGGAAGTGGAACCGTCTATCCCATTACAGATCCTCAGATCCTCACGGATGGGCGATTGCAATGGTCCTTGTCGACATTGATCCCGGATTTAGCTGAGGGTTTGCCAGGGGTCAACAGCGCTCCGGAAAATGCTCTGGAATTGCAATTCTCGACTGAAAGCACCTGTGATTTTGTTGTCGGCAGTCGACTTATTTCCCGGTTTAGTGGAGAGCAGATCTGTGGCCGACCCACCAATACTCCAACCAAGGTCTCCGGGCCATATGCCATCGAAGGGGTTAGTGTACCCTACAATGTCTCTGTTGCCGTTAATTATGTCGATAGCACGATTTGCCAGAATCAAGTGGCAATCCAACTCACATTGAATACCACGCAAATCACCGGAAATCAGGATGAACTGGTGATTGAATTACCATCCGGCGTGACCATTGTACCAGGTTCGATTCAAACCAATTTGCCAAGCTCCGTTCCAGTTCAAATCGATAATCGACTTTTCTGGGAACTGAGTCCAGGCCTCAATACGACCAACTTGAGTCTGATCTTGGCATTAGGCCCTGAAGTGGGCTGTGAGTCGTTGATCGTACCGATTTATACCACCACCCAGAGTGAGGCGTATTGCATTGAAACGGGCCAGGACTGCAGCGTAGCTGTCATCACCGGAAGTCGTTATTTGTCGTTGACCATTGACAAGCCTGCGTATCTGTTGAATGATGTGCATGCCTCGGCCATCTTTGGGGGTCATTCGATAAATACAACTCTATTTCAAACAGGTGGCGCTATTCCGGGCTCTGGTACTGTGTTGGTCATCCTGGATAATGACCAGGATATGACCTATTCTACAGGCGATATCGTGGTGGGGAATATACCCTTCGCATTTGGCAATGAAGACAGCCTGAATCTTCAATTGGCTCTTTTGAACTTGCCACCAGAAGATTGGTGTCGACTCATTCTTGTCATCGAGGCCGGGCCTAACTGTGCGTGCGCTACGACCCTGGGTACCCTGGATGGACCGATCCTCTTCAATGCGTTTCAGGAACTGACCCTTTGTGCGCAAGACAGTATTGTGCTGGGCCGCCCTGAGGTGGCTGGTGTAGAATACCAATGGTTGTCCAAGGGGCTTTCTTGCACCAATTGTGCCCAGCCATCATTGAAGTGGTCGGATCCTGGAGCGAATGCATCCATTCAATCCTGGTGGGTACGCGAGACTCGTCCAGATGGCTGTACGGTAGAGTTGGAATACAAGATCGAGATGAGGCCATCCCCCGGTTTATACACGAAGGAGTTAACCATTTGTGTCGGTGATACAGCCACCTTGCTGGCGGCCCCTGGTACCTCCTGGAACTGGACCGGACCGGCACAAACCGGAGGGGGGCAACAGAGTCTGTCTGTAGCGCCCATGACAACCAGTACCTATTCGGTGATCATGGTTGATGACAGCGGATGCACAGGTATGGATACCGCCATTGTGTCGGTTTTGCCGCTGCCCAATGCCTATGCAGGGCCAGACACCAGTTTCTGTTTTGGCACTGAAGCGCGACTTCATGCCGATGTAGATCCGAGTCTCACTTATTATTGG
>JAHEAU010000099.1 GCA_024642625.1 Lewinellaceae bacterium | reverse complement strand
TCGAAAGCCATAACCACTTCATGAAAAGAAATGTAAATCGAGGAGAGGTGGGTGGAAATAGAAAAGCCGCTGTGGGAATTTACCCCACAGCGGCTTTATAATATCGTTGATCCAATCAGGATTAACGAGATTTTACTTTATCCAGGTAGCCTGCTCCTTGGAGGTTTAGATTTTTGGACAATTTTGCTACAGCATTCAGATCAATGTCTCCAACCATAGTCAGCATGAGGAAACGATTTGGCCCGCCAACCATTAGCGTAAGTTCCTGTACTGTTTTACCCGGGCCCTTTGTATAGAATCGGATTTGCTCGCCATTTTCCTTAAGGGTCATGAGCTCGTCATATTTGGCAGCGGTCATTTTTTTAATTCCTTCTTTATAGAGTTCAACACCTGATTGTCCTTCACGTTGTAGCACACGCAAACCACGGATGTTTTTAATTAGTGCCTTTACTTCAGGATCCATTTTCTCAATATCACTGGTCGCAATCACGTCAAACATTTTGGGACTGACATAGACTGACTTGAACTGTGCATCTGAGATATACTGATCAAAATGAGTAACGATCGCATCTTCCTGACTGAAGAGTGGCAGGAAAAGCAGAGAAATTGCAAAGGATAGGAACCATTTCATGGCTTTAGGTTTTTTAGTGTGTCTAATTCATTTGTATTACGCCCAGCTGCTGCGCCGGTGCTACTGATTGGATTGTCATTTGCTGTCCCTTGTCCATGGTGGAGGACATGAGAGCGAGAGCGGCGGTGACCTGGCGATATGCCTCTTCCGGGTCATCATAGGTATCTTCCATCACCAGTTGTGATGAATCTGTATTGTTACGCTGGTTGATTACCCACCATCCAGCAGCGACCACCAGAGCAAGGGAGGCAGCAATGGCCATAACCCGGCGAATCCCGAAACGAATAACAGGAGTTTGCTGGATTTTGGTCATCAATCGTTTTTCGAAGTCATTACTGATTTCGATTGACTGGTCAGTATTCGTCAGGGTAAACAGATCACGATAAATATGAAAGGAAGGATCAATATCACCGCTTTGAAAGTAAGCCTTTAACTTGCGTTCTTCCTGAATATCAGTTTCCGCTTCAAAATAACGTTGAAGCAGCATATCGATCTCTTTTCGGTTAATTGCTGCCATGGCCCTCCATTTTCTTTTTCAAATTCTGTCTCGCCCGAAATAACTCGGATTTGACCATGGCCAATGAAATTTCCAGCGCAGCGGCAATTTCATCGTAGGTCAATTCTTCTACTTCACGCAAATGCAGGACCAACTGTTGACGATCGGACAATGTTTTGATATATTCTTTGAGAACGGCCACCCGTTCATTGATCATCATCATCTTATCAGCTGCGACCTGAGTCCCTACAGCTTCACCTACAGAGTCCAAACCAACATTTTGCCGGCTTTTCGCTTTCAGGTAGTTAAGAGATAGATTTCGAGTCATTGTCATGCAATATGCTTCTGGATGTTCCAGATTGATCATATCCTGACCCTTTTTCCATATGCGCAGAAAAACTTCCTGCACAATGTCTTCCGCAGCCATTTGATCCCGTACAAACTTCAGTGCGAAGCGATACAGTTTGTTTTGGAGCGGCAAAAAGAGCCGTTGAAAATCTTTTACATCCATAGCATTGACCTGCGACTTGGCCGAAAGTTACAGGTTATCCCTGTTTTTCACGAATATTCACTAGTTATGCCTCAAGATAACAGGGTACGTACTCATCTGCATACTTTTGTGACATGAAGACGCGTCATTTGTGGGCCCACCTGGTGTCCATCCTGTTTCATCCACTTGGTGTGCTGACGTATACCCTGATATTCCTGCTTAGTGCCAATCCCTATGTACTTGGTGTGAGTCGGCTGTCTGAAAAGATGGATTTGGTTCTCATCGTTTTCAGTACCACTTTTGTCCTGCCAGCCATTGCTATCTTTCTGATGGTTCGGCTTCAACTGGTCGATGATATACAAATGCGAGAGCGTATGCAACGGGTTGGACCCTATATCGCTGCTGGAATTCTCTATAGTTGGATGACAAAAAACTTTTTGGAAAATACGGACATTCCTCCTGTCTTGGCCATGATGAGTCTAGCTTGTACCCTGGCCATCTTTGTAGCGTTTGTGATCAATGTTCAATTTAAAATCAGTCTTCATGCTATAGGATCGGCTGGTATGAGTGCGATCCTGTTTATTCTCCATCAATATTACCCTTACGCTCGTATTGGTATCAATCTGCCAGTTCTGGGTCATGTACAAATTGGCTTACTGACAATGGTTTTTTTGTCGGTCATTGTTGCCGGATTGACTGGTTCCGCCCGATTGACTCTGCAGGTACATCGACCCAAAGAGGTTTATTGGGGATATCTTGTCGGCCTGATCGTACCCTTTTTGGCAATTCCTCTTGCAAACATGCTCTAATCTTGAATTATGCTTAAACCTCGCATTTTAGCCATCCTGGCTGGTTTGTTTTTCCTTTCATCCTGTGATAAAAACAACAACAATCAAGAAGGAATGATTGATATTCAATCTGGGGACGGCGTGTTTCTGCTGCACGAAGGTGGATTCAATCAGTTGAATGCTTCCCTGGGTTTTCTGGATTACACAGCTTCCGAACCTCAACTTGACCTCTTTCAACAAGCCAATGGCAAGGCTATTGGTGATGTCTTTCAAAGTATGACCATCCTTGGGCACGACGGCTTTCTTGTCCTGAATAATTCGCGGACCATTGAACAAATCGATCTGAAAACGATCAATTTGAAAAACAGTCTTTCATTGTCTCACGCACCTCGTTTCTTGCAACCTGTCTCGCTTAATCGGGCATATATCAGTACCATTTTTTCACCCTGGCTGCTGGTTGCTGATTTAGACCCTTTGGCGATCGTGGATTCTATTTATCTCGGTCATTGGTCTGAAGAAATGTTAGTTATTCAGGATAAGGTATGGGTTGCTGCTTCAAATCACGATCAGATCTATCAAATCGATCCGACGAATCAGAGTATTACAGATAGCATCACTGTCGGCTATGGCGCCAGTCATCTTGCTCTTGACCTCGACGGACGGATTTGGGTGATGTGCATTGGCAATTTTATCGATATCCCTGCAAGTATTCATGTTGTCGATCCAAGTACAGGTTCCACTGTGAAAAGTATGGTCTTTTCACAGAGTGAATTCCCCAGCAAATTGCAGATTGCTGGTGACAAAGTATACTACCTGAATGGTGGATTACATCGGATATCAACTCAGGATAATACGTTGTCAATCAATCCGTTCATTGCTGGATTCAGTTATTATGGCTTCCGGATCGATCCAACTGATGGACGGATCTGGATGGCGGATCCTGTGGATTTCCAGCAAAAGGGAAAGATTGATGTATTTGCCCAGGATGGCCTGTTCATCCAGAGCTATTCAGCGGGTATTGTTCCAAGTGATTTTCGCTTTTATTGATGAGTCAATTTCAATCCATTCATCGTTTTTTACAACGTACAGCCGCGTTCCCAAATTGGCTGTGGGGTGTCTTTCGTGCTCAGCTGGCCGGGCGGGCCCGTTGGAAACAGATCCTGATTATCGGGATTTGGACGGTTGGTGCTTTTATGTCGACCTCTATTTTGGTGACGTTGATTTATGGTGTATTGCCTGTTCCTTTGACCCCTTTGATGGTCATCCGTAGTGTAGAACAGTGGGCTGATGGAAAGAAGGCGGTGATGAAAAAGGACTGGGTATCCATGGACGAAATCAGTATTCATTTGGCCCCTGCTGTGATGTGTGCAGAAGACCAGTTATTTATGGAACACTGGGGTTTCGACCTTGAAGCCATTGAAAAAGCCATTAAACACAACAAGCGATCAAAACGAACACATGGTGCCAGCACGATCAGTCAACAAACGGCAAAAAATGTCTTCCTTTGGCCACATCGGTCCTGGTTGCGAAAAGGATTGGAGATCTATTTTACCGGACTGATCGAATTGATCTGGACTAAGCGGCGCATTATGACCGTGTATCTGAATGTGGTAGAGTTTGGCCCGGGGATCTATGGTGCAGAAGCAGCAGCCCAACATTTTTATCGTAAACCAGCTAGCAAGTTGACGAAGTATGAGGCGGCAACTTTGGCAGCGGTTTTGCCCAATCCACGGAAGTATTCCGTTGCTCGACCAGGGCAGTATGTGAAACGCAGGAAAGAGTGGATACTCAGGCAAATGCGGATGCACGGATCCGGAATCTATATGGACAAAGCCAAATAGAAGCGAACTTTTTACACCGAATATTGATTCATTAGACCGTATGAAATACCTGATCGTTGGTTTGGGCAATGTGGGTGGCGACTATGAAGGTACCCGGCATAATATTGGTTTTGATGTCGTGGATTATCTAGCCAATGAGGCTGGTGTCACCTTTGAATTGGACAGTCAAGCCTTTGTTTCGCGTATGAAATTCAAGGGGCGACAACTTATTCTGATCAAACCCACGACATACATGAATCTGAGTGGGAAGGCCGTGCGGTATTGGATGAATAAAGAAAATATTTCCATTGATCATGTGCTTGTTCTGCTGGACGACCTCAACTTGCCACTCGGCCGTTTGCGCATGCGTGCCAAGGGTTCTGATGGCGGACATAACGGTTTAAAGAATATTCAGGAATTGTTGGGACGAACTGATTATCCGCGACTACGGATCGGGATTGGTAATGAATTTTCGAAGGGAAGGCAAGTGAACTATGTGCTCGGAGAATGGTCGAAAGAAGAAATGAAGTTGATTCCCGAGCTTATGAAACAATCAGCAGAAGCAGTCAAGCAATTTTGCAGTATTGGTCTGGCTCGTGCGATGAATGCCGTAAACACTTCTTCTGAAGATTGACCAAAGGTTTGCTGAACTTTGAGGATCTCTATTTAATACGAACGGAAGCACAGATTTCTTGAAATAGTTGATGGTTAGCCGGGGTGTTCTCCATATTGGTAGTCACTGTGATATATTTTTTATCCAGGAAGATGTAAGCGGAATACGTGCTTGTTCCTTCATCATTCAATGGACTACGATAGACCATCAATTCCATTGACTGCGGAATGGTCTCTGATTCATGCAGGATAATTTCAGCATTCTGATCAGACAAATATTCCCGTTCCATTGCTATGATTTCTTCCTTGGAAGATTCTTGTTCAGCCAAAATCATTTGTATGTTTTGGTTTGTTTCAGGATTGGTTAAAATCAGACTGTTTGCCATATAGGAGGCTTCTTCCGTAAATCCATGCTTTTCTACTTCTGCTGTAAAGGGAACTGTTTCAAACAGTTGAACAACAGCAAGTTCATCGATATAGATAGAGCGGATCATGGCCATGATTTGGGGCTCCAAGACATTATCTTTTACCTTTTCATAAGCTCCTTTTATATCCAGGACTTTTTCTTCATTTCCGAGATATGCCAGCCAAAGGACCTGATCACCTCTAGGCGTTTGTGCCATTGTTTTGATCAGTTTGCCGTGATAGTTCTGTAAGGTAATAGAGTGCATCATTTCTGGTTTTTCATCACCAATAAGCATTGGCATCCATTCAGATTCATAATCCTCTAGAGAACTTTTTTTCTGTTCTATAAAAAGATATGCTTGCTGTTCCTCATTCAGAATGAGACTGGGATTGGTAGGAGATTGTGCCCAACCAGGTTGATCCAGAATCAAATATGCTACAGTTCCATTGATTCGGTGATGTTCATTCTGCAGTGTTTTGGTCCAGACTTCGCTGTCTTGAGAAAAGCACGGTAATGCAAAAAAGAGAAATATATAAATATATAATTTATTCATTATTAATAGTTTTTGTGGTTAATACAGTGGGCATAATTCGTGGATTCAATATAGTCCATTTGGCTGATTATTGGTTTCATGCAGAATAGAATTGTTTCACGAGACACTTATTGCAATTGTCTTGCTGCATAGGGGAAAATCATATCTTCACGATCCACACAACCAACATTATCCATGGACATTTATGAGGAATCAATGATCCTTCACAAGCAGTTGAGGGGAAAGATCAGGGTTAATGCGAAGATTGATCTACGAGATGCCCATGAACTTGCCCTGGTGTATTCGCCGGGAGTTGCTGCACCATGTAAAGCTATTGAGGCGGATCCGGAATTGGCCTATGAGTACACAATGAAATGCAATACGGTGGCTATTGTTAGTGATGGTTCTGCTGTATTGGGACTTGGAAATATAGGACCCTTGGCGGCTATACCCGTGATGGAGGGAAAAGCGATGTTGTTCAAACGGTTTGCAGCTATTGATGCCTTTCCAATTTGTCTGGATACTCAGGATCCAGATGAAATCATTGAAACTGTCAAACGAATCGCTCCAGTATTTGGTGGCATCAATCTGGAAGATATTGCTGCTCCCCAGAGTTTTTATATCGAAGAAAAACTTCAGGACATCGGGATTCCTGTATTCCATGATGATCAACATGGTACTGCTATTGTCTGCCTTGCTGGACTGATCAATGCCGCTCGGTTGGTAAATAAACCACTATCCGAGCTGAAGATTGTTATCAATGGAGCAGGTGCTGCAGGTATTGCGATTGCCAAAATGCTGAAGTGTGCAGACGATTATAGCAGCGAGGTTTGTACTGCAGTAAAACAACTGGTGATCTGTGATACGAAGGGCATCATTCACCGTGATCGGGATGATCTGAATGAAGCCAAACTTGATATCCTGCGATATAGCAACAAAGTGAATCTTCAGGGAAGTCTTCGTGATGCTTTGAAAGATGCTGATGTCTTTATTGGTGTGAGTGTAGGTGATCTTCTGGAATCAGAGGATATCCAAATTATGGCGAAAGACCCAATCATCTTCGCCCTGGCTAATCCAACTCCAGAGATCATGCCTGACAAGGCATATGCGGCTGGTGCCGCTGTTGTCGCTACAGGAAGAAGTGATCTGCCTAATCAGGTCAATAACGCCCTTGGATTTCCGGGTATTTTCCGTGGAGCCCTCGATGCCAAAGCAAAACGGATCACAGCTCGAATGAAACTGGCGGCGGCATATGCAATAGCAGAGTTTATCCGGGATCCAGTGCAGGACATGATCATTCCTGCAACACTCAATGAAGAGGTCGCCTGGAAAGTTGCAAAAGCAGTGAAGACTGCTGCACTGGAAGAAATGGATTAAATGGAGCGGATCTGACCAGTTGTCCACCGTTTTAAAAACGAGGTTATAGCAATATTGGCCTCATTTCCTGATGGCCGTATAGTTTTCGTATTCGACCATTGGTCTCGTGTTTGCCAAGCAGCCATAATATCCAGTTTATCCTGCATCTGAAAGACCCAAGGACCTCTGTCTTTCAGGTAAACCATCAGAAATTCTTGTTCAATCTGACCTGGTGTCGGAATCATCAACGCTGGAATGCCTGAATAGGTCAAATCCATCACTGTTGAATATCCAGAACGACTGATCTGCATGTAAGATTGGCCAACTAACCGATTCAGTTCTTCAGCGGCAAGCAGATCAAATCGGATATAAGATGGATTGTCCACATCAGGGTGAGGATGCTCATTTGTTCCACGTATCACCACATGATTTCCAGGTATGTTTTCCAACTGGTTGTGAATGTCGATCTCAAGCTGAGTTCGCTGCGGTTCTGGCCCAGAAAGAATAGCAATAATGTCAATCTTCTTGTCTGAAGATGGCACAGAGACAACATTAAAACGAGATAGAGGTCCGAGATAATAGACAGGAGGGCGGATAAATTTCCAATTTGCCATATCGCCCGTCAGGGAATGGGTTCCTGACCAATCTGGCACCCAGATCTCAGTGTATTTCCTGGCCCACCACTGAACGGACCATTCACCAATTTTATTAGCCCATTTACAGGGGCCGTAGAATCGAAACTGGTGGGTAATCAGGATACTGGGAATACTGGAATGTCTGATTCCGTAACGATTATCACTAATAATGGCCTGTATATGATGTTTCTTCAAAAAGGAGCGGATCCATAGATTTTCAGACCAAATGGCACTCAGGATATTCCATAAACTGCGAAGTACGTTTACGTAGATATTCCTTTTCTCGTATCGTACATTGTAAGATGGAAGTTCATACACTTCCTGGCCAGGAAATTCAGCACGTAGTAGTTCGGCGGCTACTCCATCAGATGCAAAAATCACAGGTACTCCCTTTTTATGGAGCTCTCGTATCAGCGGTACACTCCGGGAGGCGTGACCCATACCCCAGTTTAGCGTGGCAAACAAAACAGATTTTTGTTTACCGCTATGCATTACTCTAGAAGTAATCGTTTAACCAGGTCTGAAATAGTTTTTCCTTCTGCACGGCCAGCCACCTGCTGGTTTGCCATACCCATGACCTTACCCATATCCTTCATAGCTGAAGCCCCAGTTGTGGAAATGATGGCCTGAATAATATGGGTCAGTTCGGCTTCAGAAAGAGGCTTTGGTAAAAATTGCTCGAGGATGACAAGTTCTTCTTCCTCAGTGACGGCAAGGTCTTGACGGTTTTGTTCCTTGAATATGGAAGCAGATTCCTTCCGTTGCTTGACCATCTTCTGGAGGATTTTAATCTCTGCTGCTTCATCCAATACTTCACCAGATCCGCTGGTATTGAAAATGAGAATAGCTGATTTAATTGCACGTAGTGTACGTAAGGCAGCTTGGTCTTTATCCTTCATTGCCTGTTTCAAGGCCTGCATGACTTTTTCTTCTAATTGCATGGACCAAAGATACAAGATGATGAGAGTCCGGGTGTTGACGAATGACTCAGGATTGATTTTGAGCCATACCTGCTGAAAAATAATGTTTTGGTTTTATTCAGTCTATTTATCCATTCGTGAGGATAATATCACCTGTTGCTGTTGACAAAAGGTAGATAATAAGTAGTATAATTAGTTTATATTTTATTGAATATCAATACATTACAAATGTAATTAATAAATTTTTAATGTCATAATCAACAAGAATGGTGGCTGGAGAATGACCATTAAATCTTAAACAAAGACAAGAATATATTTTGAGGTGTCTACACCTCATATCATTGTGAAAAAGAGATCTCAGACAAGAAAGAAAGTTATGAGGTATTGAGGTTATGAGGAACAATTGCAAATACATTGAATCATATTATTTAACGGCAAAGAATATGCAGCCAGTCATTGTCAAAACGAGGTTTCGGGCGCAGAGAGGAGGTATAGAGGTAATGAAGTACAAATAATGTATTGTGTCATGTCATTCTCAAACATACAATTCGTCGCCAATCATTGCGAAAACGAGGTTTCAGACGAATTGAGGAGGTTTTGGGGTATTGAGGATATGAGGAACACATATAATGACATTTAGTATTGTCATTTGATGGCATACTATACTTAGCCAGTCATTGTCAAAACGAGATATTTACACTCCAAAGCAAAATGGCAAAGAAATGAAAAGGCTCCTGCAGGAGCAGAAAATTACCATTTCGAAAAGAGTATAGAGCTGATGCATATACGGATAGTATCTTAGGAGCGCCAGAATCCTATCTTAAGCTAGAAGCATTAAAGAAAATGTCTACACCAGGAATTAAAGTTTTTGCCCCAGCCAGCGTCTCAAATTTAGGATGTGGCTTTGATATTCTTGGACTCGCACTGGATAAACCAGGTGATGAAATCATTGCACGACTCACTTCTCACAACGAAGTACGCATCAAATCGATTACTGGAGATAATGGCCGATTGCCGCGTCAACCGGACAAGAATACGGTGACTATTGCGGCAAATGCACTGCTCCAACATCTGGGTGAGACTGGAATAGGCATAGATTTTGAAATCCATAAAAAAATGCCTTTTGAAAGTGGACTAGGATCCAGTGCAGCAAGTGCAGTTGCTGGCGTTGTTGCAGTCAATGAATTGTTGCGTCGACCATTAGAAAAACGAGATTTATTGCCTTTTGCCATGCAAGGTGAACAGCATGCAAGTCAGGCTTGGCATGCTGATAATGTAGCACCATCCCTATTGGGTGGAATCATTTTGATCCGCGATAATCCAACACTGGATATCCATAGACTACCCTGTCCCAGAGGATTATATCTTGCAGTAATACATCCACATTTACAAATTTCAACTGCCAAGTCCAGACGAGAATTACCCAAAAAGGTTCCATTAGTACAAATGGTTGAACAAACGGGTAATCTTGGCGGACTCATTCATGGGCTCTATCAGTCAGATTTTTCATTAATCAGTAGATGTCTTCAAGATGTGGTGATTGAGCCACATCGATCCAAAGATATCCCTCATTACCAATCGATCCGAGATGCAGCTCTACATGCGGGTGCTCTTGGTTGCCTTATCTCTGGATCGGGTCCTAGTATGTTCGCTCTTTGTAATAATAGTTTAATAGCAGAGGAATGTGGTGAAGCGATGAAGCGTGTGTGGACTGAACATCGTCTGGGTCATGATCTTTATATCAGTGGTATTCACCAGGAAGGAGCCATGAAATATTAAAATGTGAATTTCATTTCAATCGCATCCCCTTCACTTTCCTGTAGTGTTCGAACAGCTGTAGAGCATGGGTTAGCGCATGATGGAAGCCTATATTTCCCAGAATCCATACCTACTTTATCAGAAGGGTTTTATAAATCCCTGAACCAACTTAGCCGGGAAGAAGTTGCATCAGAGGTACTTTTTCCATTTTTTTCAGATGGTCTAAGCAAGGCCGTTTTTCAAGGATTGGTTGAAAAATGGTGTAGAATACCAACACCTCTAATTTACTTTGATGACCGTATCGTAGTAGAACTCTTCCACGGACCTACCCTTGCTTTTAAGGATTTTGGTGCACAATGGATGGCTCTTCTCCTTGGTGAATACCAGCAAATGGAGGACAAAGAAATCCATATTCTTGTCGCAACATCAGGTGATACAGGGGGTGCTGTAGCTGCAGCATTTCATAAAGTAGAAGGAATTCGAGTGACTATCCTATACCCAGAAGGCAGAGTATCCGAACAACAAGAACTACAGATGAAGGGTTTTGGTGATAACATCCACGTTCGATCAATTGATGGTTCATTTGATGTCTGCCAATCCTTGGTGAAACATGCCTTTAATGATCAGGATCTACGTAAACAAATTCGATTGAGCAGTGCGAATTCCATCAATATTGCCAGGTGGATTCCTCAATCTGTATACTATTTTTTTACCTACAAAGAGTGTAGCAATTTTCCTAAAGATGTGATTTTTGTTGTTCCGTGTGGTAATCTTGGTAATCTGAGCGCAGGACTCATGGCACAATCAATGGGTCTTCCGGTGAGCCAATGGATAGCAAGTACAAATGAAAATGATGGTTTCCTCACCTATCTTCAAAAAGGTGAACTTGATCCTAGAGTTGCAAAAGTAACTCTGGCAAGTGCAATGGATGTTGCAGTACCCAATAACCTTGAAAGAATCAAATTTATTCAATGTTCCACGTGGAACAATCAACAAGTAAATATTTTTGGTTTAAAGACTACAGACTTGCAGATAAGGGAGTGTATTAAAACTACATTCAACCAGACCGGCTACTTGTTAGATCCACATACATCAACGGCATGGCATGCTTGCTCTTCTTGGCTTGAGAATAATATGTATACAACACCAAAACCCATACTAATAGCTACAGCTCATCCACAGAAATTTATAACTTCTATAAACAATATATTGAAGGACGAACCCATTACTGGAAGGAATAGAGTTCTAAACTCGGAAGAAAAAAATTATAATCATATGTATGATTCACTACGAAGTCATCTAATTCATCCAGCATAACTGTTCCACGTGGAACATAAAAAGAGGGGATACATACTCATTAGTATATATCCCCTCTTTATATAAAGTATTCTCCTACATCGGGTGCCTCGAAAGAAATTCATAAAGAATATCATTGAAAGCCTCAGGCAATTCCATCATTGGTGCATGACCACACTTTTCCAAAAAGTGCAACTCAGTATTTTCAA
>JAHEAU010000335.1 GCA_024642625.1 Lewinellaceae bacterium | reverse complement strand
TTCAAACGGTGCCGGAATCTGATCAGGATCTTCATCAATGATTTGAAGAATATCTCGTGTTATTCCTCTGGAAATATTGGAAATGGGCACATCATTGGGAGACCCTTCGAATGGGTTTTCTCCAGCCAATCCAATACGCAACATCGTATTAAATACCCAAATGACAATCACGGTGAAAGGAATATTGAACCAGACGAAATACTGACCAATAAGTTGATTCGTATTTGCAATTTCTGTTCCCATAATGGCAAACATGGGAATAATGGCCATCGGCAACAACCACATGAAAATGTGGACAAAATGATACCCGATGCTGCCATATTGTTTGGGGTAAGGAAAGTTTTTAATGCGCTCGGATTGACCCTGGAGCGCTGTTAACTCCTGGAGCAATTGTTGCAGGTTTAATAAACTGAAATCCCACAGTTTTTTCTCATTTGTGAGTTGGCGTAAATGTTTCGACTGGAGACTGATAATCGCATTCGGTTTATTATCATGACGCATGACATAATCAAATTCTTCTTGCGATAAATGCGGCTTTAATTCAACCTCCAAAGGCGAATTGTTTTCAGGGATATTATACGCGTATGTCTCTTTTTCATGGATGGCCTCATAGGAAGCCTCCCAGGTTTTTTTGGTACGCATGGCATATCGCAGGGCGGTCAGCCAGGCGATATGTCGTTGGGTGATGGTTCGGATAACTTCAGTTTCATCTTTGGTTGCTTCTACCCGGTGCATATAAAAGCTGTCCTTCAATGTCATGATGAGAGACCGGGATGCATTCACGATACCACCCCATATTTTTCTGGCTTCCCAAATCCGATCGTATGCCGCATTATTTTGAAAGCCGACCATAAAGGCAACCGCCGTACCTACCAAGGCCACAGGTGCCAGAGGAACTTGCAACCATTTAATATTCAGGAATTCATAGAGAATGGTAATCACAGTGGAAAAAACGGTGAAGAAAATGATTTCACGTTTGGTCCAAATGAGTACACTTTTGAAAGAAAATCTTCTTTGGATATACATGGCTTGTCATTAATTTTTTGGAGGGAATTCCAAGCAAATCAGATCCTGCTTTGGTAGGTATATAAATCATGGTATCGGCCATTGTTGGTAAGCAATTCATCGTGTTTGCCTCGTTCGACAATGTGCCCATTTTCGATCACCAAGATTTGATCTGCTTGACGAATGGTGCTCAGCCGGTGAGCAATCACAAACGTTGTTCTGTCTTTCATCAGGACATTCAAACTCTTCTGAATAAATGCTTCACTTTCATTATCCAGATTGGAAGTGGCCTCGTCAAGGATAATGACTTTGGGGTTAGCCAATAATGCTCTCGCAATGGAGATGCGTTGCTTTTGACCACCGGACAATTTTACACCTCGTTCACCGATTAGGGTGTCCAAACCATCCTCAAAGCGGTCTGTGAATTCATTCACGTATGCGCCTTTTACGGCTTCGAGTAATTGTTCCTCTGTTGCATCTGGCCGAGGGAACAGGATATTCTCCCGGACGGTTCCTTCGAATAAAAAATCATCTTGCAAGACAACACCCAAATGTTGACGATAACTGCGCAGGTTTATTTTGGAAAGATCTGATCCATCGAGCGACACAATGCCACTGTCCGGATTTAAAAACGTGGCTACCAGCCCGGCAATGGTTGATTTGCCGGATCCGGATGAACCAACGAGTGCGGTAACACTTCCTGCCGGGGCTGTAAAGTTGATATTGTGCAACACCTCCTTATTGTTTGCATAGCTGAAGGAAACATCGTTGAATGCAATATTGCCTTCAAAATTGGTGAGCACGTGTGTGCGCACACCAGGATCATCTTCCTCGTCCATTTCCATCAGCTCCTGGGTACGGTCGAGTCCTGCCAAAGCCTCTGTCAATTGGCTGCCAATATTCCCCATTTGAACAATGGGCACAATCATAAAACCCAGGACACCAATGAAGGCAAGAAATTCACCAGCCGTTAATTCGCCTCCGGCCATAAAATAGCCGCCAATACCCATGATACCAGCAGAAGCCAGACCGAGTAGAAGTGTTGCAGAACTTTGGATAAGTGCATTGGCTGTCAAGCTTTTTTTCACATTTAAATAAAGCCGTTCTACCCCGGCCTCAAATGTCTGACTTTCTTGTTCCTCGGCATTAAATGCTTTGATGACGCGAACGCCATTTAATGTTTCGGTGAGTCGGCCGGTGACGTCTGAATTGATCACGCCTCTTACCCGAAAGATGGGTCGAATATATCCGAAGGCTTTCAAGGCAACGACTGTAAAAATGGAAATGGGTAGCAAGACAAAGAGGGTCATCCAAGCATTAATATTGAGCAGGATGATGAACGCGCCGATTGCTGTTAATGAACCGCCGATCAATTGGACAAAGCCTGTACCGACCAGATTCCGGATGCCTTCTACATCATTCATCACACGGGATACGAGGCCTCCCGATTTATTGTCATCAAAAAAATGAATGGGTAAGCGCAGAAGTTTTCGGGCCACTTGGACCCGGAGAATGGAGATCATGTGTTGGGCCTCCACACTCAGCAAGCGGGTCAATGCAAACGAGGTCACGGCCTGGAGGACCAAAGCCCCACAGACAACGAGTAATAGATTTATCAACAGGGTCATGTCCTTGTTGGGCACCACATCATCGATGAGGATCTTGGAGGCATAGGGCGTGACCAGGCCGGTAAAACTCTTGATGATGATCAGCACCAGGCCGATGCCGAGATACTTTCGACGTGGCCAGATAAAGGCTTTGAATGCCCATGAAAAGGATACGTTTTTCTTTTCGCTCATGTATTGTCCTGGCTTGTATCTGGTATTTGAAGGTGTGATTATACGATAAAATGGAGTTCTCCCATGGCATCAAGCGGGTTGGATGATGGACCAGAAGACACCAACAGGGGCTATAAGGACAAGACATTTGCCCTCATACGAATCCTGATTCTCCTTCGTTTGCGTCTTATGGGCACCTCTATCAACCCGACTCAATCCGGGAGTTAGACCGGGATCAAAGCCTGATGGGATTTTGGCCAATAAAACTTGCGTGATATTCCGAGTATTTGTGACGATCGCAGTAGCCTTGGCGCAGACGAGGCTCGCTCGGTTTTATTGAGCTTTGATGTATTTCGGAGGTGAATAGACGTGCTCGTATTGTGTTCACCCATCCGCGTTTTGTGTAGA
>JAHEAU010000334.1 GCA_024642625.1 Lewinellaceae bacterium | reverse complement strand
ATAGTAATTGGCTAGCGTCCCAAGGTCCCGACAAAGGCGAGAATAAAATGAGTATTCCTGATGCATTTAGAAAGACCCAAGGTGAGATGCGGGATCGGTTTTTTAATCCGTATTCCTGGGCAGGGTTTGTGTTAATTGAATAATTTATAAATGGATCGAAAAGACGCCCAATATGAATAGGATTATTCTTATTATTTAATTCTGCTTTTCGTCCTATAAGCCTTCAGATTCCGGGGAAGTGAGATGCAAGATCACTTCTTTACCTTTCAGATCAAATCCATCCGAAGTTGGAATAATGTCAAATATTTCGGCTTTCCCTTCGCCGTACAGAATAAATTTTTCGTCCTCCACTTTCCAACGGTTGTCACTGTCGTTTATGTCGATATTGAGATCTTTATTTGAACTTCTGGCAGAGATTTTTCCATCGGCCAAGAGGGTCACTTTAAGTTCCAGGTGATTCGTAATGGCGCGTGTAATTACGCTGCCCAATCCAATGCCCACGTTGGCAATGCCTTCCACCATTTGACCCAGGCCTTCCACCATTTTTTCCAACCCCTCTGTCAGTTCAGCTGACTTTTTACTTTCTCCATCATCGGTCGTGATCTTGATGCCGGAGCTATCCAGTACGTTCCGAATTTCTTGTTTGGCCTTGTCAAATTCAGCGTGCATTTCTGTTTTTGCTTCCTGGATATCTTTGTCGGCATTTATCAATTCTTTATCCATTTCCCGGCTAGTCTTTTCTGCGAGGGAAACACGCACATTCCAATCACCGGAAAGGTCGTTTTCATAAGATTTATTTGGCGCTTGGCAACCAAGAATGAAGAGGAATGATAGGAGAAAAAGCAGTCGGAACTTCATAGGTGTTACGGGTTGGATCAAGATTGAAACGGACGAGTCAATTAGATTCGTATATCCAATCTGTTTGGGCTGGTTGTTTTCAATTCCGAATCGTGATTAATCGTAGTATTCAATTTCACGCAAAAACCTGAATCCAAAGGAGATTTCTCCCGTGTAATTGACGATGCGGCGCTCAGGGATCGTTCGATTTGCACCTGTATATGGATCAACAACATTCGGAATACTCGGCTGGTCATATTGACGTGAAAAATCGGGATGAAAGCTTAATTCAATCACTCCTGAAACATAGTCACCCATTGGAATCTCCCAGCCGCCACCTAAAGACAATCCATAATTAAATTTACGGACATTTGCTTCGAAGGGGTAATAGAAATACTGGACCAAATCTTCGTATTTATTCAGATTTGTACTCACTGTGTAATCTCCTCGTAATCCAAACATATAATATGCTATCCCAATGCCAATTGAATATCGCTTTTTGAATCCCAGTGCAAGGGAGATATTGTTATATCGAAATTCTTCTGTTCTCTGTTTTAAATTAATTCCTTGGTAGCTTACTGCAGGATATCTAATGGCACTCCCCCGAACATGGTATCCGAATTGACCATAAATAACACCTTCATCCAAAGGAGGAGCCGATTCAATAAATCCAGCCACATGATAAACCCAAAGTGGATCGCGTTGACCTTCACCCCACCGCTGGAAGCCAATGGAGGGTCCGCCTTTGACACCAAAGGCATAGGATTGGCCGAAAGCCGGATCAGCGATCACGGTCAAAGCCAATAAACCAAAAAAGATGAGGGTGTTTTTCATGGATATCATTTCACACGCAGGGTTTGTCCGACTGAAATCGTATCGGTCGTTAATTGATTAAGTGTCTTCAGGCTTTCAACAGAAATCCCGTACTGTTTGGCAATTCGCCATAAGGTTTCACCTGCTGCTACTGTATGTCGTACAGGTGGAGTAGTCGTGCGCGGGTCATCCTCCATTGCAGGCGCATTTCCAGGAGAGGATGTCGGGGCTGATTTTATTGCATTAGGCAGATCGCTGTCGTCCACGATGACTGGGTTAGTACGGACGGAAGTTGTATCCCTGGTGCTGGACGTTGGCAATGGATCTCGCTCGGGTCGTGGCCCAGGTTGAATCGTCCGGGGAATATCTTTTTTCTTTACCTTCCATCGGAGGCGGATCCGTTCACCTGCTGCTGGTTCATATCCGTCCGGAATGCGGTTCTTCTTTCTCAACTTGTCGACTTTTACACCATAAAGCTGACTGATACTTGCGAGAGTCTCACCCTTCTGGACCTTGTGCCATTGTTGTTTCCCGCGAAAATAATTGCGTTTCGGCTGAAGATAGATCAGTGCATCTTCAGGTAACGGTCCTTCTTCGGTATAGAAATACTCGTTATTCTTGATCAGTTGATTGACGGAGGTCTCTGTTCGTCTGGCAATGGACGACAAGGATTCCCCTTCTTTGGCGAACGTGAGGCGGATATCATTGATTCGACTAATGCCAGCGAGTTTGTCCAGTGCGTCAGGCGAAATGAGATCATATTGATCGAGTTTGTAACGTTCGATCAAGTCAATGAGTAATTGCGGGTACCTGGGATTGCTGGCATAACCAGCTTTTTTCAGTCCATGTGCCCAACGTTTATAGTCGGTCGGTGGAATGCGAAAGAGAAACCCATATCGGGAAGCTTTTTTAGGATCTCTCAGAAATTCGGAATGGGCGATAAAGGAAGCTTCATCACGACGGTAGACCCGAAAGCATGATGTAATATGATTGCCGGATGAATCATATTCATCATCTTTCAATTCGTATGTGCCTCCGGTCCAATCGCCGCCACATTTAATACCAAAATGATTTCGAGCCTTTATGGCCAGTTCACTCCGACCGCCATTAGATTCAAGGATGGCTTGTGCCAGTTTGATTGAAGCCGGGATCCCTGTGCGTTCCATTTCCTTCACAGCGATCTCCCTGTAGGTGCGGATATAGGCATCATGGACATTGTCCGCAAGTGGTGAACCGAGGATCAGGAAGAGGGGCCCCAGAAAGAGTTGAAAGAGTACTGTCAGCATCATGTTCATTAGAATCAACTACCTTTACCCGAACGAACAAAGTCTTGTTTCCTTATGTATTTATGGCGGATTTTTCCCGTCTTGTTCCTTTTCGCAGCATGCAAAAATACGAATCCCGGAGTGGAGTCCCAGAATGATTCAGTTGCTGTTAAAGAACAAGAAATGGTTATGATGACCAGTATGGTCGATTACCTGCGTGTGCGGGGTGATGCACTTCGAGACGCTGAGGTGGTCAGTTCCCTTCGTGAGGGAGAGGATGT
>JAHEAU010000333.1 GCA_024642625.1 Lewinellaceae bacterium | reverse complement strand
TGGTTCGGTTAAATCAATTTCGCTGAGCGGAGACTTTCCCTTTTCATCGGCAGCAATGACGGTGTAACCGCTATCCTTCAAATATCTAACGGCCGTGACAAGATCCCGGACACGGCACAAGGGTATTCGCAACAACGCACCCGCTGACCGCTTAATGGCATCAGCGTTGATCTGCGCGGAGGTTTTTGCCGGAAATACCAATCCATGCGCTCCTAAAACCTCAGCTGACCTGCTGATGGATCCGAAATTCCCAACGTCTGTAATGCGATCCAGAATGACAAGCAAGGGCACACTACCGGTTTCAAATAAGTGCGGCACCAGATTTTCAAGATGCGTATACTCGACGCGGGAACGAAAGGCAGCCACTCCCTGATGATTCGTGCCAAATTTATCCAGCTTTTCTTTTGGAACTTTTTGCAGCGGGACCTCCAGGCGGGCACATAATTCAGCCAGTTCAGGGAAGCTAGATAAGCGGTCAACCATCACTTTATCAATGGTTTGTCCTGATTCCAGTGCCTCAGAAACCGTATGCCGGCCGATAATGACTTGTGTTGCCTTCTTTGTCATATAGACTGCCAAGATAGATAAGAATACAACCAAACCGTAGCAGAGTATGTTGGATTGTTTAATTTTGAACTCGACCTTATAACTATAATTTGTAATATGAAAAAACTTCTCCTGCTTCTGGCAGTCTTTGTACTGCCTTCTTTGTTCATTTCCAAGGCATTAGGTCAGGGTATGGACTACGTGACCAGCGCGTATGCGCATCTGGAAGAAAAATATGAGTTAAACCGGGCTGCAGTGGGTGAGCTCAAGATTCAAAGCCAGTATCAGACCAAACACAACAAGGTAGAACATGTCGTCCTGGTGCAGACCATCAATGGTGTAAAAGTTTTTGGGAGTCAGGTGAATCTGGCTTTTCTCCCTAATGGACAGGTGATCAGCGTCGGACACAATTTGATCCAAATGAACAAGACTTCCTTTCCGTCAGCGAAAGCAAAAATTTCCGGAGGGGATGCCATTCATGCTGCGGCGATGTCTATGGGCATGACTAACCGATCAACGCCATCGTTAAAAGAAATAACGGCTGAAGGTGTGGAGGTGTATGAGAAAGCTGATGTGAGTCTTCAGGATATCCCGGTACATCTGGGTTATGTCAGAACAAATGAAGGAGAATACAAGTTGGCGTACAGCATGGAGATCGAATCTTCCAGTCATGGCAAACTGTTTCAATCTTATGTGGATGCAGTCACCGGAGAATCTATTTCAAACGAATCTTTGACGATCAGTTGCCATTTTGAAGATGGATATCTATCCCATGAGACTGATTGTGGAGAAGATGCTATCTCAGCATCTGTCTCTCTTTTGATACCTTCTCTGGTCAGCGGACCTAACGGCACATACAGAGTGATTCCCGTAACGGTGGAAAGTCCAAGTCATGGAAATTTTGAATTAATTACTGACTGTAATGATCCGATTGCTTCTCCGCTTGGCTGGCATGATTCAGATGGCATAGCGGGTCCTGATCATATCAACACGCAGGGCAATAACGTACATGCATTCCTTGATCGCAACTGGGATTATTTTCCTGATTTGAATGTGACCGGAGGTAACGATTTGATTTTTGACTTCCCTTATGATGACAATGCCGAACCCGTAGATAATCAGAACGTGGCGGTAACCAATCTTTTTTATTGGAACAACATCATGCATGACTTTACGTATCAATATGGTTTTGATGAGGCGGCGGGAAATTTCCAGGCGACAAACTATAGTGGACAGGGCTTCGATGGAGATGATGTACAGGCGCATGCACAGTTTGGAGACAACAACCATGCGCAGTGTGGAGCACAGGCTAATAATGATGTTGATTGCGTTAATAATGCAGACTTTTCTACTCCTTCGGACGGAGGCAATGGGCGTATGCGCATGTTTACCTGGAACAGAGATAACAGCAGCAAATACCTTGACGTACTTGAACCTGCCGAACTTGCCGGAAAAATATTAACAGGACTTCCGGAATTTGGGCCGCTGCTGACTACTGAACCTATTACTGCCGAAGTAGTGGAGGTCAACGATGGAAGTTTTGATCCTACGAAAGCGTGTATCGAAATTGATCAGCCGGATCTTGCGGGAAAAATCGCTTTTATTGATCGTGGGGTATGCGATTTTAGTTTGAAGGTGTATAATGCCCAGCAAGCCGGAGCCATAGCTGCGATTATTGCCAATTTTGAAGATGTGGTGATTGCGATGGGTAATGGTGAAATGGCAGCCTCTGTTACGATTCCATCTGTTTTCATCAGTAGTGTGGAGGCAGATCGTATACGCACAGCCATTGGACAAGGCCTGAAAGTTGCCCTGGTGAAACCGGAAACAGGTGGACCGGTGTTACGAGATGGTTCACTTGATAATGGTGTGATTGCCCACGAATATGCCCATGGTATTTCAGGACGTCTTACCGGTGGTGCGACATTCAACAATTGTTTGAATAATGAGGAACAAATGGGTGAAGGATGGAGTGACTTTTTTGCATTAGTGACTACTGTCCAGCCTGGAGACACAGGAGAAAAAAGAAGAGGTATTGGCACCTATGCAAATAAAGAAGCTACCAATGGTCGTGGCATTCGCTCCTATCCCTACTCTACGGACATGAGTATTAACCCTCACACGTATGATGATATTCTTGGAGAATCTGTGCCTCATGGTGTTGGCTCTGTCTGGTGTGCCATGTTGTGGGATTTATACTGGGCAATGAGTGATGCCTATGGCTGGGATCCTGACGTATACAATGGCACAGGAGGAAATAATATGGCCATACAACTGGTCATAGATGGTTTGAAACTTCAGCCATGCCGACCCGGGTTTATTGAAGGGCGTGATGCCATTCTTGAAGCGGATATGATCAATAACGGCGGCGCAAATCAATGTCTCATCTGGGATGTATTTGCCCGAAGAGGACTTGGTATCAATGCCGATGGGGGCAGCAGCATGTCTCGTTCGGATGGCAAAGAAGGATTTGACCGACCCATACCTTGTCTTGATGAATTAAGATTTTCCAAAACGATGACACCAGAAATCCTGGCGGGTGATAATATTGAAGTTGAAATCACCGTAAAAAATTATAAGGATTTTGAACTCACCAATGTATTTGTGGAGGACATTATTCCTGATGGTTGTACCTATATTCCCGGGTCATCAAACATTG
>JAHEAU010000332.1 GCA_024642625.1 Lewinellaceae bacterium | reverse complement strand
AATTCAGCGATTGCAGCTGCAGCGTGGATGAATGAACTCAGAAATGAACGATCTTAGCCTCATGAAGCACATTTTTGACCTGGTTGGCCGCATATTTATAGCTGTTATTTTTCTGTTTGAAGCGTATGATTCGCTTCGATATTGGGAAGAAACAAAACGGCAAATGACGGAAATTGGGTTGATGTGGCAGCAGGATATATTATTGACTTTTGGAATTAGTGCTTTATTACTAGGTGGAATTCTGTTATTGATCGGTTATCGAACCACCTTTGGTACGATTCTTTTGCTTTTGTATTGGGTCCCTGTGACTTTAATCGTTCATGATTTCTGGAATCATGAACCGCCCGAACTCAGGTTGCAATCCATTCTGTTTATGAAAAACCTGGCCATTACAGGTGGTTTGTTAATTGTTCTTGTCAATGGCAGTGGGCGCTACAGTATCAAGCGATTGTTGGCCACGACGCGTGTCAATTGATCTTTTTCTCCTCGTCTCCCAACACGCCATGTCTGGGTCACAACCCTCATAACCTCCCAACTCATAACCACCCAACTCCCTTCTACGCTTCGGCTTTGGCGGGCAAAGCATAACTGCATAACCTATTATTCCAACCGGTTTATGACTTGTATGCAACTATAGCATTATCCTTCGCAAATGATATGCGACCCCTCCTGGGTCGGTTTTAAAACCAACCAATCTTACTACAGACATTTGACCCCGCCGGGGTCACCAATTAGAAGAAAGGAGGTTGTTCTGTTCCTTCAACATCAAAAAGTGTATTGAAAGGGATGAGTCCTAAACAATGTTTTCTGCTGGATTGAATGATATTATTAATGAGTCTCTCTTAAGGACTTGAGCAATAAACTTATACTTCACTGTCGACAGCAGTAACGAAATAAATCCCTCAAAACCTTCTCTACTCCCTCCTGCACAAAAGCTTCAGTGGGCAAGCCTCCCCTCCACTTAAAACGTAGACTTTAGTGGTCCTCGGAATATAAACCCATAAACGAATAAACAAATAAACGCCCACCAGAACTCTTAACCTCTATAACTAAAATACCTTGGCCAGGAAACAACTCAAGTCAACTGACCTTTTTGGTTGATATTTTCAACGGTCGGCCACAATGAAAGCAAAATGTGGCATCCGAATAATGTCCTTCGGAATCGCAGTGGGCACAATGCCGATGATCTACCTCGTCGTGACTTGGTCTATCCATCTTACTCATAGCAACAGACACTATTCCAGTTGGAACTGCAATGATTGCATATCCCATGATCATAACAACAGCGGCTAAAAACTGCCCCAGAGGCGTTGCTGGAGAAATATCTCCGTAGCCCACTGTTGTCATAGTGACAATCGCCCAGTAAATGGACCTGGGAATATTGTCAAAACCACTATTCGAACCAGCTTCAATCACATACATCATGGAACCGATGATTACAACAAGAAGCATGATTGTCGTCAGGAAAACAGTCAATTTTTGCCGGCTGGCATAAAGCGCAGAAATGATCATGTGACTTTCCTTCATGTGTCCTGCCAGTTTGAAGATTCGAAATACGCGAATCACACGGAGGATACGAATAGTCAAAAGATAATGCGTTCCAGGAAGGAGAATACTTATATATGTTGGTAAAATGGACAATAAATCGACAATGCCGAAAAAGCTGGTCATATATCGCAAGGGTTTCCTTGCGACCCAAAGACGAGCAACGTACTCGATTGTGAACAAGATGGTAAAGCCCCATTCCAATGCATAGAAAATGGAATGGTATCGGCTTTCAATGACCGTAATACTCTCAAGGAAAACGGCCACAACACTCAACACAATTGCAAGCAGAAGGATCACATCAAATGTCCGGCCTGCCGGTGTGTTATAACCGAAAATGATTCTGTGCCAATGTTCTCTGAGTTTCTTGTTGTCCATCAAGAGGGTAGGGGTGGATGACAAAAATACACTTCTGTTGGGGACAACGGTAATTGCAGATTTTAACCTTGATACTGGAAAGGCTATGAAACAATGATTCCATCAAGTAGTGGGCTCGGAATCCATTTCAAATAGGTTAACTTTGTTATATATGAACATTCAGGCGCAATTGTGATTCGTGCGATCATTGTCGATGATGAGGAATATGGCCGGGAGAATTTGAAAAATCTCCTGAGCCGCTACTGTCCAGAGGTGACCGTGGTCGGAGAGGCTGATTCTGTTGAACGGGGGGTTACTGTATTGAAGGATCCCAGTCTGAAACCGGATATAGCCTTCCTGGACATCAATCTACAGGATGGACTTGTCTTTCAATTGTTGAATGAACTGGATGAACGGCCATTCGAGGTGATCTTCGTGACGGCATATGAACAGTTTGCTGTGAAGGCTTTCAAGTACAGTGCGATCGACTATGTGCTCAAACCCATCGATCCGGACGCTTTGAAGGAGGCCGTCGCCCAGATTCGTCCCGGGCGACTGAATCGCATTGCTCAACGGCTGGATGTGTTTCAGAATGCATTGGCACAGCCTCATGCGTATGAAAAGCTAACTGTTTCGGCCTTGGATGGCATCTATTTCTTGAATTTGAAGGAGATCGTCAGGTTTGAGGCCGACGATAATTACACGCATATTTTTACTCAGGATGGGAATCGTCTTACAGCATCCAAGACCATCAAGTCATATGAAGACCTGTTGGTTAACCAGCATTTTTTCCGGGTGCACAAGCGGCACATGATCAACCTGAACTTCATCCGGAAGTTTGTGAAAGGGGATGGGGGTTACCTGGTAATGGATGATGGCAAGGAGATCGACGTAAGTCGCCGCCGCCGTTCGGAGTTTATCGAACGAGTCAGAAAGCTTCAGGAAGAGCTATAGGCTAGTTGCTGAGAATCAGATTTTTCACACCTCAGCACAATACAAATCAGAATAAATCATTATATTTACTGCACTGAACCGACTGGAGTGGCGAAACTGGTCCCATCATATCATAGAGATTCGTCATGAAGTCTAAGCCAAAAAAGACCCTGGAGCAGCTCAAACGCGATCTTCAGGTTCTCACCAAGGAGGAAATGCACAAGATCAAAGGAGGTCGTCCTGTTGTGCGTTTCAATACACGTGCATTTATTCGTTGCGGCGGTAAGGTGCCGCAGTAATTCATTCCTCAATACGATTTCATCATACTGTCAGAAAGCGTCAACTGACCAGTTTCCTTCTCTTATCTTTACCAGAT
>JAHEAU010000331.1 GCA_024642625.1 Lewinellaceae bacterium | reverse complement strand
ATGCCCCATCCAGGTACCTTCTTTCACGCGAGAGAAAAACCCACCTGGTGCCCCCTCACTACAGCGATGCTCGAACATGGTCGGAAACAATGCCTGCAATCGTTCCAAAAATCCTGGAATGGTATCGGTAGGACGTTGTTCCATCTCTTCGAGATCGAGGACCATAACGATGAGTTTGTGGCGGCGAATGGACCAGTAATTAGGTCCACGCATAGCATTGATCTCTCTAATCTTCATATGGGTATTAGCTAAAAGGTGATTCGATGGTAATTTGTGTAACCAAGATAAGATAGATCAGGATCACACCCTCATTATATGTCTCAATATAGAAAACCATCCCTAATGTGGGAATATCTACTTTTGCCGTTCATTTCAAGTCAACAGAAAGTATGACAATCAAGGGTATCCTGATTCCCATCGGTGGGAACGAAGACAAAGGATTGGGGAAAGATGAAAATCATACACTCGATTTCATCCACGAAGGCATTCTGAGCCGGGTGGTTCGTGAATCTGGTTCAGCAAATACATCGATCGTTGTCATCCCGACTGCTTCTAAGATTCCGGTTCAGGTTGGCGAAAACTACATGCAGGCTTTTGACACATTGGGATGCTCACGGGTGGAGGTGCTGGATATTCGTAAAAAAAGCGAGGCGAATCATCCTGAGAATCTGCGAAAACTGGAAGAGGCCGGCATCATTATGTTTTCTGGTGGTGATCAAAGCCGGATCACGAAGGTGATCGGTGGCAGTAAAATGAAGGAGATCCTGATCAGAAAATATCATGAAGAAGCAGTTGTCATCGCTGGCACAAGTGCCGGGGCTATGGCCATGTCTGAGGAAATGATCGCCGGAGGTAAGAGTACGGAGGCCATGTATAAAGGGGGCATTCGGATGGGAAAAGGATTGGGCCTCATCCCGGGACTGATCATCGACTCTCATTTTATTCAGCGTGGCCGTTTCAATCGAATCGCTGAAGCGACTGCTTTGCACCCTCATCTCCTTGGTGTCGGCCTGGCGGAAGACACGGGTATCCTCATTCGGAATGGGAATGATTGCCAGGTTATCGGTTCGGGGATGGTTATCTTTTTTGATCCTTCTCATCTGACCCACAATAATGCGGCTGTACTTCCTGAAGGTACGCCAATGTCTATGGCCAACCTGACTGTTCATATTCTGGCAAATAGCGATCATTTTCGGATCAGTGATCGCAAGATTACGGTCTTGCCTGTGGATGCACCGTTTGAATAATGTTTCTGGTTCCTTCGTCCCGCTTTTCAGCGGGACTGTTCCTTGTTCCACGTTGATTCGGTTGTGGGGTTGGTGGTTGGATTCAATCGCTTGGCCACACGCCTCCCGAATGGACGGTTCAAGGTTCAAAGCATCCCGACAAGTCGGGATGCTTGTTCAAGGTTTAATGTGAGCTTTGTGACTAAAACCATTTCCATTCACATATAAGACCCTGGGCTCAAGCCCGGCTTTATTGTCCCAATTATCGGCTAAATGGTAATGGGCCATTACCCTTCGCCTATTACCTCTTACCCTCTCCAATGCAATTCCACTCTGGTTTTACCTGACTCAAGCCCCGAGCACTCGAGGGCGAATGGCGAAAAGCGAACTGCGAACGGCCTACCTATAAATTCCAACAAACAGCTCCTGCCCTTGCTTCACACGCGCACGGTACATTCCCTCTGTATTGAATGTCAAGGCAATATTGCCTAACGCATCCACGGCGATCAACCCGCCGTCTCCATCGATCTCGAGGAGGCGATGATGAATGACCTCATCACATGCTGCTTGCAATGACAAGCCCTTGTATTCCATCAGGCAAGACACATCATAGGCGACTACCCCGCGCAGAAAAAACTCACCACTTCCCGTACAAGACACAGCACATGTACGATCATTGGCATATGTGCCCGAGCCGATTACAGGACTATCCCCTACCCGACCAAACTTCTTATTCGTCATGCCGCCAGTGGACGTGGCGGCCGCCAAATGGCCATGTTGGTCCAGGGCGACGGCACCAACAGTTCCGAATTTTTTATCAATAATGGTGTGATCCAACTGGACAGCTTCCGTGCCCTGTACCTCTTTCCATTGCGCATATCGAAATGCATCGTGGAAATATTCAGGAGGCATTCGTTCAAAACCTTGCGCATCCGCAAAGGCTATGGCGCCTTCTCCGATTAATAACACATGTCCGGATTTGTCCATGATATCTCGCGCCAGCCGAATCGGATTTTTGATCCCGGAGATACCGGCAACACCTCCAGCCATCCGATTCGAGCCATCCATGATGGAGGCATCCATCTCATGACCACCAACAGCGTTGAACACCGATCCACGGCCGGCATTAAACAAGGGGCAATCCTCCAGAGAACTCACTGCAGCAATCACTGCATCGACAGAAGAACCACCTTTTAAAAGGATGGACTCTCCTGTATCGAGCGCTTCCCGAAGGGCTGTTGTATACGCCATTTCTTTTTCAGGCGACATCTCGGATTTCAATATTGTGCCGGCACCGCCGTGGATAGCAAGAGAATAGCTGGACATAAGTTGGAATATTTTTACAAATCTACCCTAACCCGCAATAGAAACCCCGATCAGGTGACCAACTCCGAATGTGATCGCTGCAGCAACCATTCCGAATAGAACTTGCCTGCCACCAGAGAACCACAGTCCTTTACCAGTAAATAAGGTAATCGATCCGCCAATTAAAAACAGACCTATTGCGCTGGCAACTACGCTTACCATAATTCCTGTCAACCCATCAAAGAAGAAAAAAGGAAGTACGGGAATGATCGCCCCAATGGCAAATAGAACAAAGGAGGAAATTGCCGCTTCCATGGCCGAACCTTTCAGTTCATCTGCATTGATGCCCAACTCTTCCCTGACCAACATAGCATGTGCACGCGTCGTATCCTGCATGATGTCAGTCGCCATTTCACCTGCCTGATCTTCAGGAATCCCTTTGGCCATAAAGATCAATGCCAATTCTTTTCGCTCGCCTTCCGGATTTGTTTCCAGCTCGGTCATCTCCAGCGCCATTTGGTTCTCATACAGCTCCTGCGAACTCTTCACGGATATCCATTCCCCCAAAGCCATCGACAATGCACCAGCAAGAAGGCCCGCCGAACCAGCCAACAGAATAGCTTGATTACCTCCAGTCGCACCGGCTACTCCCATGACCAGACTCAGGTTGGAAACAAGCCCGTCGTTGGCACCCAGGACAGCGGCA
>JAHEAU010000098.1:3856-12156 GCA_024642625.1 Lewinellaceae bacterium | reverse complement strand
TATGGTTCTGTAAAACGGGTCGTTTGCTGGCCGCAAAGAGGTGACGAAGCGACCCCGAAAAGAAGGATCAAAAGGAAAAAGCGAGACATATGCTTCGGGATTATCCTGCTAAATAACATACGGAACACCATCGATTGATATACCGCACGCACAAAAGTAGATAAAAATATGATAAATAATTTTAATCTATTGATTATCAATAGGGTGCCCAGAAGGCTCTAATGGAATCCTGACAGGGTTTGGAACGCAATTTGTACTTCTTGCGAGAGTAACCCAACGAATGATCATCAAATACAGATGGACATGGTGGTTCATGATCTTTCTGCCGGTGTGTGGATTGGCAGGACCAGCCGATAGCCTGTTGCAAGTACTGTCACACAGTTCTCGCGATACACACCGTATTGCTGTGCTCCAAGCATTGACAGACCAATTCAAGAAAGCAGATCAGGACACTGCTTTTCATTACGGTTGGCAGGCTTACCAATTGAGTAAAGAATTGAAATGGGTCAAAGGAGAAGCTGAGTCTCTTTATCAACTCGGTCTACTTTATCGTGATAAAGGAGAGAATCAACAGTCAATTTCATACCTCCAGCAATCCGCTGACCTGTTTGCAACCATTCCAGATCCTGCCGGACAGTCAACCAGTCTGCGAAGAATTGCCTTCCTGTATTCCGGTGATGGGGATTATCAGTTATCAAACCAATATTATCAGGACGCCCTTGCAATTGCCATGAAGGGCAATGAACGAGAAATAATTGCCAAAATCCTGTCTGGTATGACCGGATTATACAGACTCCAAGGTGAATATGATCTAGCTGTAAAATATGGCTTACAAGCTATGGAACTCCAGGAAGAGATGGGTGACCAGGAGGGATTGACATATACATTGGATCGGTTGGGTGTGGTTTATAAACTCCAGGAAAACTATCAAAAGGCACTGACTTTTTATCAGCGGGCACTCCTTTTAAGAAAGACACTGCCAGATAAAAAGATATCTGACCTGGCGTATTCATCAATGGTTATCGGCGAGACATATATGGCGTTAGACAGTTTGAGTGCAGCCAAGAATTCTCATTTACAGGCATTGGAATGGTATAAGCAAGATGGTGACCAATCCGGCGTCGCCTATGCAACATATCATTTAGGGGAAGTAGCTCGACAGGCTGGTCAGATTGCTGATTCAAAGAGGCTCCTTCTCAACGCACGCAAAATGTTTCAGGACCTAAACATTCCAAGAGGTGAGGTCAACACCTTGTACAGTTTGACTGCTTTGATGCTCGAACAAGGAGATTATAAAGAGGCTGCAAAATTTGCTGACCCATTCAATCTAATGGCTGATTGGCTAGGAAGCCGCAACCATCGAATGAATGCCCGATTTTTCCGGTATCAGATAGCCAAGGGAGAAAAGCGTTGGTCAGATGCCCTTGAATTGCACGAAGAATATTTGATTGTCAAGGATTCACTTTGGAATGAAGAAAACGGAGCAGAAATTGCTCGGTTGGAAGCCAGTTATTCCTTGAGACAAAAGGATCAGGAAAATCTGCATCTCCGACTGGAAAAAGAATTGGCTGAAACCAGTTTGGCTGCCCAACGACAACGATCCATCGCCTTGATTGGGCTCCTGTTTTTGATTCTTTTATTCGTCATTATTCTGATTCGACTGGTTCGAAAGGAAAAGTTACATATTCAAGTATTGGAACACAAAAATCGGGAAATCGAATCTCAAAGGCTTGCTCTTGTAGCGGCTGAAGCCGGTTTAAAAGCCGTCAATATCAACTTGGAAGAAATTGTAGGTATACGAACAGAAGAATTACATCGATCCAACGACAAGCTGGAACAGTATGCATATCTCGCTTCTCATGATCTCAAACAACCCTTGAGAACCATTTCAGGATTTGCCCAATTGCTGGAAAGAGAATGGCAAAAACTGGGTGTTGAAAATGCCAGAATGGAGGAATACATACAATATATCACTGGTGGCGTAAAGTACATGAATCAACTGATTGACAACATCCTTAAATCCTCACGGTATGGATTTAGTGACGGCAACAAATTCCAGGAAATCCATATGGAAGATATCATCACTCAGGTCAAATCAAATCTGCAACGACAAATATTGAGCTCCGGGGCTGTCATTCAGGCAGATTTACCCAATATACCTATTTATGCAGTTCGTGTGAAAATTGAACAATTGGTTCAAAATTTACTGACCAATGCCATCAAATTCAGGCGACCAAATGAAGTGCCTCAAATTACGATTCAAATAGAAGACAAAGATGAGGATATCCAGCTTTCAATTTCTGACAATGGCATTGGCATCCCTGATGAGTCAAAGGAATCTATCTTTCAGATGTTTCGACAGATTGACAGGACGCCAGATATGGCTGGAGTAGGTTTAGGACTGACTATCTGCCGTAAAATTGCCGAACAGCATGGTGGGACGATTTGGGTGGAATCACATAAATCGAAAGGCTCAACGTTCTTTGTCACGTTGAAAAAAGAACCTGTCGCACATTCAAATCAGGAAGCTGCCTGATGATTATGTAAAGGAAGTCATTGTTGATTCGATAATCGAACAGCTAGCGTCCATATCCTGTTCGTTGATCACCAGCGGTGGGGCAAATCGGATAATATTGCCATGCGTCGGTTTAGCAAGCAGACCATTCTCAGCTAAAGCAAGGCAAATATTCCAGGCAGTCGAACTCTCGGGATGATCATTTATAACAACCGCATTCAGTAACCCTTTTCCTCTCACCAGTTTCACCAGGGGATTTTTGGAAGCAAGCGCATGCATTCTTTCCCTGAATAATTTGCCCATATGATCTGCCTTACGTGAAAGATCTTCGGCGACGATAACCTCTAATGCCGCTTTTGCAACTGCGCAAGCCAACGGATTACCTCCAAAAGTAGAGCCGTGTTCTCCCGGTTTGATGGTCAGCATAATTTCATCATCTGCCAACACAGCTGAAACTGGAAAAACACCACCTGAAAGTGCTTTTCCCAGGATCAGAATATCCGGCTTGACGTTTTCATGGTCGCAGGCCAATCGTTTTCCAGTCCGAGCAATTCCCGTTTGGACTTCATCAGCTATCATCAGGACATTGGCGCGTGTACATCGTTCACGTACGCCACGCAAATAACCTTCATCAGGCACAATTACACCCGCTTCACCCTGAATTGGCTCAAACATGAAACCAGCAACATTCGGGTCTTTCAATGCGGCATCCAAAGCTGTCAGATCATTGTAGGGTATGATCTCGTATCCAGTCATAAACGGCCCAAAACCAACCCTGCTACTTGGATCCGTGCTGGATGAAATGGCAGCCAGAGTCCGTCCCCAGAAATTTCCTTCAACAAAAATGATTTTGGCCTGATTACTTGGAATACCTTTTACATCATAGCCCCAACGACGGCACAGCTTCACTGCGGCTTCACCTGCCTCAACTCCGCTATTCGCCATCAAAACCTTGTTATATCCGAAGTAATCGGTCACATACTCCTCAAAAGGACCCAACTGATCATTATAGAAAGCACGTGAAGTCAGCGTCAGGTTCTTCGCTTGATCATATAATGCCTGTAGAATAAATGGGTGGCAATGCCCCTGATTTACAGCAGAGTAGGCAGACAAAAAGTCGACATATTGTTTACCCGACACATCCCATACATGGATCCCCTCCCCGCGTTGCAATACCACAGGTAACGGATGGTAATTATGAGCGCCATAATGATGCTCCTGGTCAATAAATTGCTGGGCTGTGGATTGAATTGTCAACATAAGTAAGGGTTGGTAAAGTCAACAACTAGAGGATGGTTTCCACCGGCACAAAAGGCAAATTAAATGCTTCCGCAACACCTTCGTAGACCACTTGACCATTGACCACATTCAACCCTTTCTTCAATGGTTCATTTTCGTTGCATGCACGCTTCCAACCCTTGTCGGCCAACTGAATTGCATATGGAAGGGTAGCATTTGTCAATGCAATCGTAGAAGTGTAAGGCACGGCTCCTGGCATGTTCGCTACACTGTAGTGAACAACCTCATCAATAATGTAGATCGGATCTTCATGAGTGGTTGGCTTTGTTGTTTCAAAACAGCCTCCCTGGTCGACAGCAACATCCACCAGAACCGTACCAGGACGCATTTCCTTCAACATTTCACGTCGGATCAGATTTGGCGCCTTAGCACCTGGGATCAAAACGGCACCGATGATCAGTTCACTGGTACGAATCTCTTGAACGATGTTGAATTCATTGGAATACATCGTGATCACATTAGCCGGCATCACATCGGATAGATAGCGTAACCGAGGAAGGCTAATATCCATTATCGTTACTTGCGCACCCAATCCTGCTGCCATCTTTGCAGCTTGCATGCCAACAATACCACCACCTAAAACAAGCACTTTTGCAGGTCGAACACCAGGCACACCGCCCAGGAGAATACCGATACCGCCAAGGGGCTTTTCCAGGTATTTTGCTCCTTCCTGAATTGCCATCCGACCTGCAACTTCGGACATCGGCACCAGCAATGGCAAACTCCGATCTGACAATTCAACTGTTTCATACGCCAGACAGACTGCACCACTATCGATCATGGCCTTGGTCAACGGCTCATAAGATGCAAAGTGGAAATACGTAAAGACCAACTGATCCTTTCGAATCAGCTTGTATTCAGACGCAATTGGCTCCTTGACCTTGATGATCATTTCTGCTATAGCATAAACTTCTTCAATCGTTGGAAGAATTTTACCGCCTGCTTCGATATACATTTCATCTGGAAAGCCTGAACTATCTCCAGCTGTTGATTGGACATAGACAGTGTGGTTTCGCTTTGTCAGTTCAAGTGCACCTGCTGGTGTTAAGGCTACACGATTTTCACTGCTTTTAATTTCCTTTGGAACGCCGATGATCATACTGATTCAAGTTATTGCATGAGGAGGCAAAGTTACATCCTCAAACCCATTTCAAGACAGCAATTTGCCCGAACCAGTTGTTTTCAACTTATAAAAAAAGCCCGTGACAGAGCACGAGCTTCAGAAATGGACGAAATAATTGCGTAACCCAAATTTTACACATTAGAGAAAATTACAATATCCATGCCAATTATATGATGAAATTACATCATAAGTACTCCATTGGTTTACGGCAGGAAAAAGTCTTCTGATATTGAACTTAACAACCCAGATTCTATAGCTTTCATATACAAACCTTTTACAGCATCCCTTCCGAGGGGACCCAGATCCGCTGAATAGTCATTTACATAGAGTTGAATGTGCTGATTGACCACATCGGGTGCCATCTCCTGGGAATGACAACGAACATATTCTGAACTGGCATCCAGGTGTGCCCAGGCATACCGGACCGAAGCCGCAATGGCTTGTTCAATTTCTTTTTTGAGTGGTGCAGGTAAATCGCGTCGAACAAAAATACCGCCTAAGGGAATAGGTAAGCCAGTGGTTTCCTCCCATCGTTCTCCCAAATCCAGGATTTTAATGAGGCCCTTATCGGCATAGGTAAATCGGTTTTCATGAATAATGACTCCAGCGTCTACTTCACCCCTAACGACGGCTTCTTCAATTTCCGAAAAAACCATAATGCGGATGGATTTTGATTCCGGAAATGCCAGTTTAAATAGAAAATGTGCTGTAGTCAACTCGCCAGGTATAGCAATAACACCCTGGTTGACTTGCTCTTCAGTCAATTGTGATTTTGAGATTAAAAGTGGACCGCAACCAAAACCCAAAGCTGCACCTGCATTTAACAATTGATAATGCCGTGAACAATACGCTGCAGCATGGAAAGACATCTTTGTCACCTCCAGACGTCCAGTCAATGCCCATTGATTCAACGTTTCTACATCGGCCAAGTGCGGTTCCCACCGTACCTTTGGCGAATGAACCAATTCATGCAGTAACGCATGAAAGATAAAGGTGTCATTTGGACAGGGTGAAAAACCCAAGCGTACATTCATCATGCCAAGATCAGGAAAATGAAACAGATGGTATCCCCTCAAGTCATCTTTGAAGACAATCATCTTCTCGGTCTAAACAAACCAGCAGGTTTGCTGGTTCATGCAGATATCACCGGTGACCCAACCTTGGAAGATTGGGGAAAAAACTATATTAAGCACCAATACAGCAAACATGGCAATGTGTTTCTAACACCTTGCCATCGTCTCGACCGTCCTGTCAGTGGTGTTTGCTTGTTTGCCCGAACAAGCAAATCCTTACCTCGGCTCCAGGAACTGTTTCGGCTTCGGCAGGTCAAGAAAGTCTATTATGCGATTGTTTCCAATCGGCCGGATAACCTTCAGGGCACACTCGAACACTATATAGATAAAGGTGAAGCCGGACAGCCCGTCAAAGCGCTAACACGGCCGAGTCGCAGACATCCAAAGGCAAAACATGCCACCTTGCGTTATGAACTGGCAGCTGAAATGGATCAATTGTTCCTTTTGCGTGTCGAACCAGACACTGGACGTCCACACCAAATTCGTGCTCAACTTGCAGCAGCAGGTATGCCGATTCGTTGCGACCTGAAATATGGGGCTGCGATGAAGCCGGATTTTGATGGTATCTACCTACATGCCTGGTCTTTGAGTTTTATTCACCCTGTAAAAAAAGAACTGGTCACCATGACGGCTGATCCTCCGAGGACTGTTTCCTGGAATAAGTTGGCTGGATTTATGGAACATCAGGGGGTGGAATACTGACTAAATCCAACTAAGAAAATTGTAGCTCTGACTTCGAGTGTTGGAGGCTGCGTCTACAAATTTTTAGTTGATGAGATTGGATAATATCCTCATCCCTGGGGCGCAGCTACACCAAATTCAAGGGGCTAAATACCCTATATTTTTTTGCCCATTTGTCTTTGTTAATGCAAGCATTGTCTGCCTCGTTGGACGAAAAAAGGCTGCCTAACGGCAGCCTGATTTTTGATGGCGGAGGAGGAGGGATTCGAACCCCCGGTGGACTTACGCCCACGTCGGTTTTCAAGACCGGTGCATTCAACCACTCTGCCACTCCTCCGGTAAGAGGATGCAAAGGTAAGTACCTCTGATGAATTAAACAGTAATCTCATCCAGTTTACTCAAATCTCGCACCAGGATACTTCTGCGTGTAAAAAAGATGAGGTTTGAACGCTTGAGATCATTGAGTACCTGAGTGACCGTCTGGCGGGAGGTTCCTGTTATACTTGCAATATCCTGCTGTGTCAGACTGTGTTTCAGCAAAAACTCATATCCGATCCTCTTGCCTCTTTCCTTGATTGTATTTTTCAAAAATTCAACCACTCGAGTACGTGCATCATGCAACATCAATGAGTCTACTCTTTGTTCGGCCTGACGAAGTCGCTGACCTAGGGCCTGCATGAGGAGAATATTCAAATGATAATTGGACTCCATCGCCTTGAGGATGTCAACAGTTGATATCACCAACAGGGTGACTGCCTCATTCATTGAAATGGCATAGTCTTCACGTTTTTCTTCACCTGTTAAACTGAGTTCACCAAAATAGGCAAGAGGGTGGAGGACGTTGCGTATAATATCTCGTTGGTCGTGCCCAAAGATGCCAATTTTGACTCCACCTTCGATCAGGAAATAGACCTCGTCAGAAGCCTCACCTGGGACGTAGATATAATGATGACGAGGTTTTTTTAACAAGGTGGCGGCTTGGGCAAGAGTTTCAACCGCTTCATCCGACAATTTGGAGAAAAAAGGAAATTGACGGAGGGTTTGCACTTTGTTCTTGACTTCCATGACGCTGTATTTGAAAGGAAGACAATCATTCGGGTGTTTACCCCTATGCAAAACCAAGAAAAATATCGTAAAAGCCCCTATTAAGGTATATTATTTTGCACTTAACCCATTATTTGGGCAATTATATTGTACAAGGTGGCTCATTAAAGGTAATTCCAAATTTTATTCCGTTTCTATAGAAATGTATTATTCAACGCTCGACTGGAACAGCCAACAGTCGGTCCAGATCAACATACTGTCGAATCATTTCCTCTGCCAGATTCACTTTCCAAGGAGTACGTGTATTAATTTTTACTTCAATCCGGTTGATCTTCACAGCTGATCCATAGGTATCCAGGTGCGTGCTAATGACAGGAATACGATGTTTGAGCAAATAGTCTTCTACCTCATTTGTAATTGAAAGATTACTGGAATGAGTACCATCACCAGTGATGACAATACCGGCGAGCTGACAATCTGACGGACCTTGAGATGCTTGAAAAGCCATCATCTTATGAATCGCTTCGGGCATCCGTTTGGCACTTGTAACCAAGAGGACATTTTG
>JAHEAU010000098.1:0-3846 GCA_024642625.1 Lewinellaceae bacterium | reverse complement strand
CATGTACCTCAAGTAAGGATGCAGCCATAATTTCTTCAACACGGTTGTCCATACATTCCGGGTGCATCAGAACTTCACCCATAACGGCTTGCTTGATCGTGTCCATGATTGGATTGGCCAGATTGTGATCAAAGGGTAAAAAACCGAGAATGGGAGGCCAGTTCTTTTTCAACTTCTTTTCCAGATAGTATCTGACTTTGTCAATTTTGTCAGATTGAATTTTGTTGATGATCAATCCGGCGATTTGAACGCCCTCTTGTTTGAATAATGCTGTGCTCAAGCTGATCTGGTCAATTGTGCTGCCTATCCCTCCTTCCACGATCAGAATCACTTCAGCATCCAACATTTTGGCAACAGCGGCATTAGACAGATCAACGACGCTTCCTACGCCCGGATGCCCAGTTCCTTCATAAATAACAACATCATTTTCCCGTTCGAGCGTAGCAGCAGCATATTTGATCCGCTCTTCAAAACTGTATCGTTCAGGATGATCGATAAACGCTGTAGTGGCTCCAGGCCCTAGTATGACAGGGCTATGTAATGCTGAGTCCAGACTAAAACCCATACTTGTTGCAAACAATACAGCATCCTTATCTGCATAATGATCCATCCAACCTAACGCTTCCTGACCTACAGGTTTACAATATCCAACCTTGAATCCTTTCGCTTTAAATGCTTTTACCAAGCCTAAAGTGGAGGTTGTTTTACCAACATGCTGACTCGACGCTGCCACATAATATTTTACCATCCTCGAATTATTGCAATCTATTCAGAATATAATTTCGTAAATGCCAAATTGGCAATGCGATGTTTCAAAAATACGGAAAGGATATCATTTTTCCATTGAATTACTCGCACTTATCGATCATTGTCGCTAACTTTGTGTGTTGTTGTTCCCTTTTTTTATTGAAATTTTACCACCAAATAGCGTTGTATGAAAACACTGTTACGTACTCTTGTATTGCTCTGTATGCTTGGTTTTACCCAATCAGCGCAGGCTGTATTACCTGACGGAAGCCCAGCTCAAGATTTCACAGTTACTGATTTAAATGGTCAGACCTGGAATCTCTTCACTTTGCTGGATCAAGGCAAAACTGTCTATTTAGAATTTTCCGCCACCTGGTGTGGACCTTGCTGGAATTATCACAGTGGTGGACATATGGAAGGCCTTTGGAATCAATATGGACCAAATGGTACAGATGATGTATTTGTCATCTTCATAGAAGCAGACCTGAATACAAATACAAACTGCTTATACGGACCTCAAGGTTGTAACAACTCAACACAAGGTGATTGGGTTACGGGAACCCCTTTTCCGATTACAGATTTGAATGCTGGCAATGCAGGCATTGCATCAAATTATCAGATCACTTATTATCCAACCATTTATGCGATCTGTCCGCAGACTAAAACGGTTTATGAATCCGGACAACGCTCAACAGGCGGTCAATATGAATATGTAAACAGTTGTGCCATGACTTATGATCTGATCGGTTCCCAAGATGCATCCTGCAATGGATATGCAGATGGCGCAATCGATATAGATCCAGTAGGCGGTTATTATCCCTATTACTATGAGTGGAGCAATGGCAAGACAACTCAGGATATTGGCGATTTACCTGCTGGCACCTATTCTTGTACGATTCGCGATAAAAACAATGTTGAAATAGAAACGGTTGACATCGTCATCGGTGAGCCTACAGCTATTGAAGTCGCTGCAAATTTGATTACAATTGAGTCATGTCCCGGTTATGGTGACGGAGCAATTGACATTTCTTCAAATGGAGGAGCTGGAGGTTATAGTTATCTATGGAATAATGGAAGCCCTCAAGAAGATATTGGTGATCTGAATACAGGTGACTATTCCGTCATTGTGACTGATAGTGACGGTTGTTTTAGAGAAGAAACCTTTAGTGTGGGTGTCAATCCAGCTCCAGTGGCTGATGGTGGTGATGATGGTTATCTGAGCTGCATTGAAACTCTAGCCACTCTGGACGGAACAAACTCGGAAAATTTTGGATGTAGTTATTTGTGGACCACACCTAACGGAAATATTGTATCCGGAGCAACGACACAAGTATGTAATGTGGATGAGCCAGGAGATTATTTCTTACTAGTCACATTCAATAATACTGGATGTTTCAGCGAAGATGCGGTCATTGTCCAACAGGATATCCAAACTCCTGCTACAGATGCTGGTGATAATGGCACCCTTAACTGTGCGGTAAATCAAGTCACACTTGACGGAACGAAAAGTGCCAATGGAAACGGGTACAGCTATCTTTGGATAACTGTAGATGGCAATATTGTCAGTGGTGCTTCAACCACTACACCAGTTGTAGATCAGGTGGGAACTTATACATTGACAGTTACCAATGAAGTTACTGGTTGCACGAATTCAGATGCTGCTGAAGTGGTGTACGACAATGGTCCGGCTGCTCCTGAGTCAGACTATTCTTTTGTGGCCTCAAAACTTAAAGTCACGTTTACAAATGAATCCAATGGCCAACCAGATACCTATCTCTGGACTTTTGGTGATGGCAATTCATCTACTGAACAGTCACCTATCCACAACTATGTTTTACCTGGTGACTATGAAGTATGCCTCATTGCAACAAATGGCTGTGGTACAGACACAACATGCAATACAATTACAGTTGTTGCGCCTACTGTATCATTGGCTGCTGCCGTGACCAATGCAACTTGTAATCATAATACCACAGATGGTGGCATTGATTTGTCTATTACCGGCGGGGTACCACCTTATTCATTCCTTTGGTCAAATGGATCGACAACAGAAGACATTGCTGACATAACGGCTGGAACGTATACTGTGGTCGTATCTGATTCTAACGGAAACGAAGAAACCCTTGACGTTACAGTAGGTTCTACGTATCAGGTAAATATTGATCAGGCATTGGAAACTTCTCCAGTTTGTCATGGCGATGCCAATGGAGCCATTTCACTAAATGCTTCTTCAAGTGGCGGTGCACTTACATTTGCATGGTCACATGATCCGAATTTATCAGGAAGCGTAGCGAGTGATCTGACTGCGGGTACCTATACTGTAATTGCTACAGATCCGAATAATTGCTCTGATGAGTTGACCATTGATCTTGGCGAACCAGCTTCCCTTTTAGGTGAGATCACTGTTCAACACGCCTCTCCAGGACAGAATAATGGAAGTGCATCTTCTGCTCCAACAGGAGGAATTGCTCCTTATAATTTCCTATGGAGTACGGGTTCTACTGAAAATGTAATATCAAATCTTGCGCCTGGTGATTATACCTTGTCTGTAACAGACGCAAATGGTTGTTTGACAGTAGAAACAATTACTGTTCAGGAACTGACTTCCATCAAGGATATTGCTTCTCTGACGGCATTTAGTCTCTACCCGAATCCAGCCAGTCATCAAGTCAGTCTGAATATGACATTTAATCAATCGGAAGAGCTTCAAATTACATTGTTGAATATTCTGGGATCTCCAGTCCACACACGCAACGTGACCGGAAGTCAGATTAATGAGACATTGGCACTTGACAACATGGCTCCAGGCACATATTTCTTAGACATCCGTGCGCAAGAAGGTCGCTTGATCCAACGCTTGATTGTCGAATAAGTAAGTTGATCTAATTTATTAAAGCCCCTTTGGAAGTTGTTCCAAAGGGGCTTTTTACGTTCCATATGATAATGACGAATTACTCCTGAATACCCGCCAGATCGAGTAAAAAAGCATATTCCATCGCGGATTCACGATGTCGCTCAAACCGGCCACTTGCCCCACCATGACCGGTGTCCATATTGCAATACATCAGTAAGGGATGATCGTCTGTCTTGAGTTCACGC
>JAHEAU010000097.1 GCA_024642625.1 Lewinellaceae bacterium | reverse complement strand
CCTAATGCAGAAAAGGATCATACAGCGTATTTAAAATACAAGGCCAATGATCCGGATATCCTGTATGAACGTGGAGTTGTTCGAACGAATCAAGGCAAATATCAATTGGCTCTTGAGGACTTCAACGCAGCCATCCGTCTAAAAACAACGGAAGGTCTGTTTTATCAACAACGTGCCCGGGCACTTGAAGGTCTTGGCAGATCAGCTGAGGCAGCCCAGGACATCCAGCAAGCGAAGAATATGGGCGTCGGAAAATGATAACATCCGGCATGGGAAGTCCAAAATGAAAAACAGGCTACCCGCTCTTTTGCGGGCAGCCTGGCACAGGAAAGAGAGCAAAACTCAGGAAATTCGTTTATCGGATACGGATCATCAGGTGATCCAGTACCCATTCAATGGCATCTTTCTGGAGACCATGGGCGTCGAGTATAAGAATCGTAGTCCTCAACCGGATTCTGGAATTGTGAAGCCATCTCAGTTTGCAAATTCAAAATCTATCGTCGTTCCTGCCTGGATGATCAAATTCGTCGTGGTTTAAACCAAGCGTTCTGATCGCTCTGTGTTTGGTTAGATCACACTGTTCTTCGACAATCTCCACGTAGGTCAGTTGAATTGCTCGATCTCTTTCAGGTCATGCTCTTTTATCCTGTTGTGCCTTTTCAGACCATCCGTTCAATCCTTGCATGTCCCGGGATCAGAAGAATAGTTGTGAGTGAGTTGGCCCCTGGTCTCCAGCGTGCGAACGGAAATGATATGGATCGCATCGCCCGGGGCAACCAGGGATATCGTGTTTTATCGCTTTGCTCTGTGAAGATTTTGTTTGATTGCCTCCGCTGCCCAAGCTTGCGCAATTGTTTTTTTGGTGTCCTGTCAACTATAGTCATTCGAACTGCAGGAAATAGGACTATACACAGCTAGACTCAAAATTTCAGGCTCAATCCAAAATATTGACTCTATGACTTTGGGCCAACCCATCTAGATGGTCATTACTGTGCTCAATAGCCATCAATCAAGATTGTTTGAACCAATTCGGGATAATCCAATTGGGTGAAAGTGTCAATTGAAACGCCTTGTTGATTTTATCATTGCTATCAGTTGAGATCAAGGCGCTGTGGCATACATCCGTATGCTGTTATCGGTGTCTGTATCCAGATTGGATGGAGTGACTGGTTGCCAGGTATCAGGGTGATTCTCCTGAGCCATGTCTGCCTTGTGACCATTCAGCCAGCTGCCAGTGACCATGATCAGGAAACCGAAAACCAGACAGATGATCAGCAGATTTTCTTTTCGAGGGGCAATGATCAGAGAGGTGATGAAGCGAATCATATGACTTGATATTTACTGGTGAGATGAAATGTTATCAGTTTGATGACGCTAAGATAGAACAAATTGTTTTTAAAAACAAAATGTGTCAAACAAATAATGGTGTATTTGTTTTTCATGCCTATCCTGCATGACATCGGTTCTGATCTGACTGAATCGTTATCTTAGCCGCTACACAAGACATAAACAGCATGGGTTTATTGACAGGTAAGGTGGCATTGATCACGGGTGGAAGCCGCGGTATCGGAGCAGCAATTGTTCGGCGTTTTGCAGCAGAGGGAGCTGCCGTTGCATTTACGTATTTGTCGAGTCCGGAAAAAGCCGAGGCTTTAGCATCAGAATTGCGTGAATCCGGAGCCACTATAAAGGCATACAAATCGGATGCATCCAGTTTTGATGAGGCTGAAGTGTTGGTCCAGTCTGTCATCACAGATTTTGAACGGATCGATATCCTGATCAACAATGCGGGGATTACTCGGGACAACCTGATGCTCAGAATGACAGAAGATCAGTGGGACGAAGTATTGCGCGTCGATCTGAAGTCGGTGTTCAACTTGACAAAACATGCTCTCAAACCCATGATCCGCAACCGAGGGGGGTCAATTATTAATATCAGTTCTGTCGTCGGTGTCTTTGGCAATGCAGGGCAAGCCAACTATTCGGCTGCAAAGGCTGGTATTCTGGGCTTCACGAAATCTGTCGCCAAGGAAATTGGCTCCAGGAATGTCCGTTGTAATGCCATTGCTCCCGGGTTTATTGAGACGGACATGACCCATGAACTCAGCGATCAAAACAAAGAGCTTTTCCTTTCAGGTATTCCCCTCAAGCGGCTGGGTCAGGCAGATGAAGTAGCCAGTGTCTGCGCCTTCCTTGGGTCGGATCTGTCAGCTTATGTCACAGGACAGACACTCAGTGTATGCGGTGGTCTCAATACTTGATTCTTCTTTTGATTACTAGCCTGATGGGCTTGGTATCATGTCGTTCCTACCAGAGGCCCTTTGACAGAGCTAAGGATGGGCAATTGTTGTCGCGTACAACCGAAGAACGGGTCAGTTTGAAACAATCCTGCAGGAAATATCCGGCCTATATCCCGGATGAGTCGGTTGATGGTCAATTGGTTCCGGAACGGGTAATCAAGATCAACTACCATATCATGAACTCAAGTGATACAAGCCATGCATTTCTGGCAGAGATGGCTACACCATACGTTCAGGAGTTGACTCGTCAAATGAATATCAAGCTTGCCAATAATCTGGCCATGAGTCTGCCTGCAGCTCAGGGTACTCCCGTTTTACCCACTCGTTTGCGCCTCGAAATCTCGCCCATTCCCGGAATGTTTTGGGATGATGGCATTTATTATCATTTTGACGACGAGTTGTATACCTATGTTCATACAGGACGCAACCGCAATAATTCGGATATGCGCGTCATCAATAAATATGCAATCCAACCGGATTCTGTTCTCAATATCTTCATTCTTCCTCATCATCCGGATAGCGTCATCAGTCCGACTTATCGCGCTACAGGGGTAGGTATCGCTTTGGGGAAGTCAATCAAATTAAGTGGCCTTATTCGCACCGGATTGCCACCCTCCGAATTTGCCGGCATGACCTTGCATGAAATAGGGCATATCCTCGGACTGGGCCATACCTGGCGTTACAGTGATGGTTGTGACGATACACCTTATCATCCGAATTGCTTCTATCCGGGAGAACCACCTTGTGATTCCTTGATCTCAAATAATGTGATGGATTACAATCACTGGCAGCAGGCCTGGACACCTTGCCAGCTCGGTCAGGCACATCGCAATCTGTCCCGCCGTACCGGTACGGGAAGATCCCTGCTGAAACGCGATTGGTGTCAGCCACTCGACGGAAAAGACCTGGTCATTCGGGACGGACAAATATGGGAAGGTGAAGTTGATTTGTTTGGGCACGTTGAAATTGCTGATGGAGGTCATCTTACTATCCGGTGTGAGGTGTCCTTTCCTGAAGGAGCCTACCTGTTAGTCCAGCCAGGAGGGACTCTGGTCATCGATGGTGGCTTATTGACGAATGATTGTGGTTTGCCCTGGAAAGGAATCATTCTGGGATGTAAGGGCTCGCGTTGTGGACACGTGCAGCTGACCGAAAATGCAGAGATCCAGTTTGTCGAATCGACAGATGCCGTATCACACTAATCGTCTTACCACATGGCAAATTGCCGTTTGGCTGGTCGGGTTGATTACCCTGGCTGGTTGGCTGTATTGGCCAGCATTGGAGGCGGGGTTTATATCTGATTTCACCGGACATCAGATGCTGTTCGAGAATGGAGCGGCATTGGGTTGGTGGAATTCCTACGGCTGGCATGGGAATCAACCGGTATTGTTTGGATTGATGAATGCCTGGTATCACTGGTTTGGTATTCAACCTTTGCCTTGGTATTGGTTGTTCATTGGATTCCATGCAGCAAATGCACTACTGCTTGGATTGCTGGGATATCGGGTGTGGGAGCGAGCTGCAGATGCATCGTTGGTTATTCCGAGCGCCCTCGTGTTATCTGTATTTTATGTGATTCATCCGTATCAGACAGAGGTGGTTGTCTGGAAAGTTTGCCTCCATTATCTGATCAGTACAGCGGCATTGTTCGGTGCACTACTGTTGCTGTTCAGATTGCAGCCACTCACTGATTTAAAGCAGTGGATAATCCTTCATACTGCTTTTCTGGTGGCTTTATTTTCTCTCGAACTAGCCCTTGTTTATCCAGTGATCCTGGGATTGTCGGTTTGGTGGTGGGGCAGTGAATTAGGATGGAGCAAGAATCAAATAAATCGGCTCTGGCTTCGAATTGGAATCCCGCAATTCACATTGATCCTGGGATACTTCCTGTTGAATAAATCGCGCATGGGTGTTTGGGTGGGTCATTACGGGGATGATGTCCATCTACGGTTTTCCATCAAGGATCTGGCTGGTAATGCACTGAATTATCTGGTCAAGTACCTTGCTTTTTCGCGGGATTGGGCTCATGAAGCCAAGGCTGAAATTGCTGATCTACCTACGTCACATCCTGCATTTGTTGTCATCACACTTGGCCTTCTCCTGGCTATTTATATAGTGCTATTGGTTCGGCATCGACGATTGACGCGACTTCAGCGGACGACACTTTGGGCGAGCGGACTATACCCGTTGGCATTGGCCCCAGTTTTGAGTCTCTACTTTGCCTGGATTGGTTATGTGGAGAATGATCGATATGGTTATCTGGCAGCGGCATTTTTCCTTCTGGCAGTTCAGAGTGTGTTGCTGCATCTGCCCAAATGGCTTCTTCTGGCGACCTGGATCGGATTATTGACATTGCAGTTCAACCTGTCTCGTGCAAATATTCACCGATGGCGGGATTCTCAACGGTTGTTTCAGGCCTTGCTTGATGATTGGCGATGGACAGACGCTCAGGAGGTATTTGTTCTTGGTGTACCGGACAATTACCAGGGGATTTCTGTATTCCGTTCGTTTGTTCCAGGAGAATCGTTGCGGGATGGATTGAGATGGACTGCAAAAAAGCAGGGTATTGGTCCAATATTGGAAGTGGCTGCCTTTCAAGTGACAGATTTATCTGATGGATTAGAAGTTTCTCAGCTGGATTCAGTTACCTGGGCAGTGGATTTCAGGCAGTGGGGCAACTGGTTCTTGAGAAAAGGGCTTGGGGCGTCGGATTTTCAGGAAAACGGCTACCAGGTGGCCTTTCACGAAGGTGGATATCGTATCCGTTTTGATGAGGTAGACCCAACAAGAATACTCATTTATGCCGATGGTGGGCGATGGATTCAGGTGCCATTCAAATCAAATTGAGCGCGGTATGTAATCTCTTTGTATTTTTGCGCCTCTTTAAACATAGCCTGCACGCATGCGCACCAAACTCTCCCAATTCAATTTTGACCTTCCGGAAAAACTCGTAGCCCAGTATCCAACCAAGGAACGGGATCAATCCCGGCTCATGGTGGTGCATAAGGATACGGGGAAGATTGAGCACAAGATCTTCAAGGATCTGCTTGATTATTTCGAAGAAGACGATGCAATGATCTTCAACAATACCAAGGTGTTTCCGGCACGTCTATATGGCTGCAAAGAAAAAACTGGTGCTAAAATCGAGGTTTTTCTGTTGCGGGAATTGAATGCTCATTCCCGGTTGTGGGATGTGTTAGTTGATCCTGCACGAAAAATTCGTGTTGGTAACAAACTCTACTTTAATGATGAGCAGGACAATGAGCTGCTTGTCGCTGAAGTCGTTGACAATACCACCAGCCGCGGCCGGACGATTCGCTTCCTGTTCGAAGGGACGGATGAGGAGTTTCAGGGCAATCTGTACAAACTTGGGAATACGCCCTTACCTAAATATATCTCTCGTCCCGCTGAAGATTTGGACAAGGAGCGGTACCAGACGGTTTACGCTAAAGAAATTGGAGCAGTAGCTGCGCCAACAGCTGGTTTGCACTTCAGCAAAGAACTGATGAAGCGATTGGAGCTGAAAGGTATTGGTTTTGCTGAAGTCACGCTCCATGTGGGGTTAGGTACATTCCGCAGCATTGATGTGGAAGATTTGTCCAAACACAAAATGGATGCGGAATATTTCCGGATCGATCAACCAGCGGTTGATATTGTCAATAAGGCGAAGGCAGCCAATCGAAAAGTCTGTGGCGTGGGCACCACGTCCATGCGTGCTATTGAAAGTGCAGTGTCTTCAGAAGTCAATCTGAAAACAGTGGAAGGGTGGACGAACAAGTTCATTTTCCCTCCTTTTGATTTCAGTATTGCCAATTCGATGGTGACGAATTTCCATATACCCAAATCAAGTGTCATGATCATGGTCTGTGCGTTTGGCGGGTATGATCTGATCATGGATGCGTATCGCCAGGCGGTAAAGGAAAAGTATCGGTTTTATACCTATGGTGACGCGATGTTGATCGTTTGAGGAACTTCTGATGAAGGATTCGGGTTCTCATGTCAACATGTGAAACCAGATAGATTCAATTTGGATTCATTTGGAAGAAATTCTCGCACTTAAGGTACACGTTATCAATTCGTTGCGAATTTTATTTGAATCCGGATGATCTCGCTTGGAACAACGGTTCCCATTCATTACATTTGCGGCCAATTGGGTCGCGAACCCATCATTCAAAAGATACCTTAAAAACGAACCCATGTACTGGACCCTAGAACTGGCAAGCCACCTTGAAGAAGCCCCTTGGCCTGCCACCCGTGATGAACTGATCGACTATGCGATCCGTTCTGGTGCTCCACTGGAGGTCATCGAAAACCTGCAGCATATGGAGGAAGAAGGTGAATCCTATGAGAGTATCGAAGACATTTGGCCGGATTACCCTCGGAAGGATGACTTCCTCTTCAATGAAGACGAATACTGATCTGCGATCAGATTAGAATTCAATCCTCAAGACTTATCACTGCCCACTCGGATTACCGGTGGGCAGTTTTCGTTGGTATAAACAGGAAATGGTCTGGTTTTTGCAACTCTGTGACAGGCAACCCACCCCAAAAAACCAGCCACTGTGAAGCTTCTTCTAGAATTAACACGGATCGCTAATCTGAAGCGAATCTCGAAGATTGATGTCTTTGAAGGGGCATCCCTTCGCAATAAATCCAGCAAATTCAACGAATTCTACGAAGGACTTGTCCACGAGCAATTTCGTTCAGACCGGGAAGCTGCGAGGAAACTCTATAAAACAACTCCGGGAGACGACAGATACCGGCAATTGAAATCCAGGTTTCGGAAACGGTTGCTCAATACCCTGTTTTTTATCAATGTGAATTCTTCCGTCAAGCCCAGATATGAGCAGGCTTATCTTGATTGTCAACGTGACTGGGCTTTAGTCAATATTCTGGAATTGTATGATGCTGATATCAGCGTGCCTTATCTGGCTCGTCAGATTCTGTCAACCGCTCAAAAACATCACTTTACTGAATTGATCGTCAATACGGCAAATCTGTTGCGTGAAAAAGCTGTCCAGGAGGGAGATCGGAAGTCTTATGACAAATACCTTGAGATTCTCGATGAATATCTACCCCTTCAACAAGCTGAGCACCAAGCTGAGCGGATCTTACAGGAGGTGAATCTCCTTTATCAGACTGCAGAAATCGATCATTCTGCAAAGGAATGGAAAGTGTGGACCGATCAGTTAATTGGGTTGTCTGAAAAATATCCGGCCCCCCGAATACTGTATATTTCCTATGTCGTATCTGCCCGGCAATACCAGCACCTCGGGCGTTGGGAACTGGCGGGTGAGATCTGCCGTCAGGCGGAGCGAATCATGCAAAATCAATCCGACCAGTTTTCTGCGGAACAAGTGTTTCGGGTGCAATTTCTCCTGATGCAATCCTATTTGCATATGGGTTCGTTCGAAGAAGCACGGACGCAATCGGAAAATGCATTGCATCTATTAGAGGAGGGAAGTGCTCATTGGTTTGCTTATCTCGACTTATACTTCCTTCTGGCACTTCATACGGGTCACTATGCCATTGCATTTGCGATCTTGCAACAGGTCATGCAGCGAAAGGAATTCACCCGGTTGGAAGATGTGAATCGACACCAATGGAGGTTGTACAAGATCATTTTATATTATTTATTGACCATTATTCCCGAAGGAAAGCGACTCAGACAAGCCAAACTTTTTCAGGATTTTCAGATTGCCTCTTTTTTGGAGGATCCAGCATTATTCCCGAAAGATCAACGAATCTTTTCAGTGTGGATGTTGATCACTCAGTTCCTGTTTGCCGTGGAACAGAGAAACTTGGACCTTGCTAACGATATCATTTTCAGGCTGAAACAGTACACCCGACGCCAATTGCATCCGGAACGACAATTGAGAGTTATTGAATTTATCCGATGCCTGACCCAGTTGCCTAAAGGAGATTTTGAGGCCAATAAAGTCCGGTTCGCCAACAAGTATTATCATCGTCTCCTGGCTACCTCCTACCGATATGATGGCCAGTTGGATCAGCTCGAAATCATTCCCTTTCATACCTTGTGGGCACACATCCACGAACGACTGAAAGGAACCTCTGTTGCACTCCCTGTCTCCTAAGATTACAATTGCCCTTGATGGGTACGCAGCCTGTGGCAAAAGCACGTTGGCACGGGACCTCTGCGCTGCGCTGGAGTATTCGTTTATCGATACAGGGGCGATGTATCGCGCAGTTACGTATTGGATTCTTCGGCAAGGAATTAGCCTTGATCCCAATCGACCCTGGATTCAAATATTAAAAGATGTGCCCTTTGTCTGGCACGTCGCCGATGGCATCTTTCGGATAACATATAATGGACTGGATATTGAAACGGAGATCAGGAGTATGGAGGTCTCTTCCAGAGTGAGTGACGTGGCCGCTGTGTCTGGCATTCGTGCCTTTCTGGTTCGCCAGCAGCAGCTTCTTGGCAGAGAAGGCGGTGTCGTCCTGGATGGACGTGATATCGGCACGGTCGTCTTTCCGGATGCCGAACTCAAACTGTTTGTCACAGCGGATACCGAAATAAGAGTAAATCGGCGATTGGCAGAATTAATCGCTAAAGGCACACCAGTGACCAGAGCAGATGTGAAGGCCAATTTGGATGAACGCGATCTGATCGACTCCACACGTCAGGATAGTCCACTTCAAGCCGCACCAGATGCATTATGGCTGGATACATCCCGAATGGACAGAGTCCAACAACTGCGTATTGTTTTAGGGAGAGCTCAGGAGCTGGTAGATAAAAGGGGTTGGTCTGCTTCCCGTTCGGTTGTTGTTCCCTAATTTTACCAGTCAACATGACAAACAAACCGTTGACATTAGCGCAAGTCGCACCCGGCTCGCGAGTTCGTATCATCCGGGTTGATGACCATGCTTCAGCAGGTCGTCTCCTGGCGATGGGTCTTCGGCCTGGGCAATGTGTAACCCTCGTCAGAAGGACTGTTTTTGGAGCAGCTTATTATATTTCAGGTGAGTATCAGCAATATGGCATCCGTCGGGATGAAGCAGCAATATTATGGGTGGAATACGTGGATTGAAAAACCGCATTGCGTTGATCGGAAATCCAAACAGTGGAAAGTCATCCCTGTTTAACCACCTGACCGGACTCCGTCAGAAGACGGGTAATTTTCCAGGAGTGACAGTTGAGCGTCGCAGTGGAGCCATGCGTTTGCCGGACGGATCAGAGATTCAGGTTGTCGATTTTCCAGGTACATACAGTCTGTACCCTACATCATTGGATGAGCGGGTCGTATTTGATGTATTGTCCAACCCGAACAGTGCAGACTATCCCGATTTGGTAATTTATGTTGCGGATGCCTTGCGGTTGGATCAGCATCTTCTCCTCTTGTCACAGATTCGCGACCTGGGATTGCCGGTCATATTGGCTTTGAATCTTGTTGATGCGGCGGACGCTTCTGGTGTCCAATATGATACGCATGGATTAAAAGAAAAATTGGGGCTGCCAACCATTGAGGTGAATGGTCGAACAGGAGAGGGTGTCGGGCTGCTTTTGCAACAAGTAGAACATGTGTTCGATGGAAATTGGGAGGTCACAACCCAACCAGTAAAATTTACGATTACGCCGGCATTGAATACAACCATCCAGGAAATTCGTTCACTCTTGCCCTGGGTAACCCATGATTTTCAAGCACTTATCCTGGCACATCACGCTGATGAGTTGACCTATTTGAAGCCTGCTGAGGTGGCACAAATTAAATCCATTTCAGTTAAAAATGGGTTTCATTCCCTGCGTATTCAAGTGGATGAGATCATGGAGCGATTTCGGACCATTGACCAAATCATTGCTGAATCACGCAAACCCAATGAACAAAGCGGTCGGAATAATCTGACTTCACGGATAGATCAATTGGTCACCCATATTTTTTGGGGCCCCGTTATTTTTGTCTGCTTTTTGTTATTCATCTTTCAGGCTGTTTTTTCATGGTCCACACTACCCATGGAATGGATTGAGCGTATTTTTTCCGAATTGGGTGGTGGGGTCAAATATGCCCTGGGAGAAGGTTGGTTGTCCAGCTTGCTGGCGGACGGCATTCTAGCCGGTTTGGGAGGTGTCCTCGTCTTTATACCCCAAATTGTCCTGCTGTTTTTACTGGTTGCTATTTTGGAGGAATCCGGGTACATGGCCAGGGCGGTCTATCTGTTTGATCGGCTCCTGCGCAAGGTAGGATTGAATGGTCGAAGTATTGTGGCATTGGTTTCAGGCACAGCTTGTGCGATCCCGGCTGTGATGAGTACACGAACGATCACAAATCAAAAGGAACGGTTGATCACGATCCTGGTCACACCGTTCATCAGTTGTTCTGCTCGATTGCCGGTTTATGCTGTTTTGGTGGGCCTGATGGTGCCAGCCGGAAAACTTGTTGGGTTGATCAGCTATCAGGCGCTGACCTTTATGGGCCTCTATATTTTGGGGGCGGCTGCAGCCATGGGTGGCGCCTGGGTGTTCAACAGGGTGTTGAAAACAGATGAAACGGGGTATTTGATGATGGAATTACCGGATTACCAGGTCCCTCATTGGCGCAATGTAGTGTTCACCGTTTGGAGCAAGGTCGCCTCATTTGTCCGAGAGGCCGGTAAGATTATCATTCTGATCTCGATTGTCCTCTGGTTTCTCGCGAGTTACAGTTTGCCGGGTCGCATGGACCAGGCAGAGGCTACAGCGCGCACTGAAGCGCAAGCCCGATCATTAAGTGAAACAGATACAAAAGCATTGATTGCATCAAAGCAAATTGAAACCAGTTTTGCCGGTTTGCTGGGAAAGGGTCTGGAGCCGGTGATTCGACCCCTGGGTTTTGATTGGAAGATCGGCATCGCTCTGGTCACTTCGTTTGCTGCACGTGAAGTTTTTGTTGGCACGATGGCGACGATTTACAGCATTGGCAGTGTTGATGATGAATTGAGTATACGTCAACGTATGGCAGCCGAAATCAACCCGGCAAACGGACGAAGTAGATACAGTCTGCCCGTTGCTCTTTCCTTGTTGCTGTTCTATGTATTTGCCATGCAATGTATGAGTACCATTGCCGTTGTCCGGAAAGAAACGGGTTCCTGGAAATGGCCCATGGTTCAGTTGGGCTTTATGACAGGCATGGCGTATGTCGTCAGTCTGATCACCTTCCAGGGATTGACGGCAATGGGGTATTAACCCGATACGATACATCCACATGGAGGAGAATAAAAACGACTGGATGCATGAAGGGCTGCTTTCTTGTAGCTTTTAGTAGATTTTTACAGCGACAGGTATTCTGTTTTCGGCTTGCCAGATGATGATGCCAATCTCATTCATGGAATGTGACAGGGTCAGGTTGGGTGTCAGAATGCCGGGTTGGACTGTAGTCGATTGAAGCAACTGGCCAGCTGTATTGTAGAGGGTTAGCTGTCCACCATCCATATTGTCAATGCCAGTTATAAAAACTTGACCATTTGTTTTCCAGCTTTTGACAGTGGCTTGCTGATCAGTATGAATCTGTGCTGCTACAGTCGGACTATACGTATAGGTCCCATCCAGATCAACCATACGCAGGCGATAATACTGGATGCCCGTTCTCAATGGGATATGGGTATAATCATAATCCCTTTTTTGTACTGACTGACCAGCTGCGGGAACCAAATCCAATTGGTCCCAGTTTTGACCTGTTAAGCTGTGTTCGATGGCAAAGTAGTCGCTGTTGATCTCGGTGGCTGTTTGCCATTCAAGTAGAATATTCATTCCATCTGCCAGAGCTTCGAAAGAGATCAATTCTACTGGAAGGACAAGTTGGACAATCACTTCGACACGGCCTTCTGCACCGACACCGGACGTGGTCGTGCCATCTCCCTTGCCGCCGCCGCC
>JAHEAU010000096.1 GCA_024642625.1 Lewinellaceae bacterium | reverse complement strand
GGATATCGGGTGGTGATTAATTCTGCCAGGGCAAGGGCAACTTTTTTAGCCGGAGTGATGCGGTCCTCCCCATAAAGGATCATGGAATGGGATATATCGATCATCAACACAGTGCTGGTCTGCGCCTGATAAACTGTTTCATGAACCTCCAGATCTTCCGGTGTCAACTGGAAATTGTCTATTCCAAAACGGATTTGGGCATTGCGAAGAGATTCGGCAGCGGCAATTTGATCAAGTGGATCACCAAATTGGTAGGGTCTGGTTTCAGGCAGGCGTTCGTCACCCTTTCCACTGAATCGCGTATCATGACCTCCTGGTTTGGCTCGTTTCAGATCCTGGAAAATATCATTCAGTGCATTTCTTCGAAGGTCCAATTCCATCTTGGCACTAGGTACCATTCCCGGACCGGCCCCATCATTCGATTTCAAGTATCCTTTATCGATCAGGTCCTGGATAAAATCGGCCATACCGTATTCGGGTGTGGTCAATCCATACTGACGGTCAAGTTCTGTCAGCCAGCTGAGGGCTTCACTGATATCGCCAGAAGTATGGAGCAGAATCTCGCGGAAGATCTTGAATAATCTCTTGAAGGGATCCCCGGCCTCATCATCCGGTTGAAAGGTTGTAAAATGCCAGCCTCTCATTGATTAATGGATGGTACAGCAGGACACCAGATGATCGTAATCAGGTCGATCTGACGCCAATTTATGGATGAATTGTTCACGTATAACGCCATTTTGGACTAGAAAGACCCCCGGCATCTGAAATCCATCACCTATAAAGGGACCGATACCATGACCTTTCAATGTACTTGACTCAAATCCACGAATCATGACCTGTAGGCCAAATAGCTGGGAGAATTTCCCTTTGCCCAATCCAAACATGGCATAATAGACACATTGGGGGTCAGAGATATATTCTGGTTGGTCAATTTCATACCGTGTAAAGTATTCTTCAGCCGTCTTGGCGTCCGACATATGGACAAAAATCAACTGCACACCTTCATCTTCATAAGCGGATTTCTTCTTAGCCAAGTCTGAAAGGGCCTCCCTGCAAAATGTGCATCCAAAATGACGGAGGAAAACAAGCAGAACGGCAGAAGATTTAGATGCCTCTTCAATGGACCGATTCCGGTTGGTCTTCATTTCAGCCAATATGGGCATATAGGTCATTGTATCCGGCATAAGGTCTTTTGTCCTGAAGTAACAACAAAATTCAGAACAGGTTCAGAGTGAATGGGATCTAGTTGGGTGTTGGGTTATTTCGATATTTCGTTATTGCGTTATTTCGAAAGTCAGGTAGCAGATTGGGTTTTCAGAGAACTGCGTTTAATTCTAGTATCCTGAGAATCCCGATTCAGATAAAAAGGCGGAAGTCTGAAGCAGAAGCTTTACCACAAAGACACCATGGACACAAAGGTTCAAACGAAGGCTTACTTAGTCGTACGAACTCTGTGTAACTAAGTGCTCTTTGTGGTGAAATGAAACTATGAAAACGAATTCAACTAACCATCCTAAAGTCCTGATCCTAACCATAGGAAAATAAAAAGGCCGGTGCAAAACAGCACCGGCCTTTTCAAAATCTTTCAAGAACTAATTAAACCAGATTCATGCCTTCAAAGGCAGTCATCACTTCACGTACATGCGTAGCTGACTCGTCAAGGAGTGCTTTTTCGTCGGCATTCAATTTCAGTTCGATCATCTGGTGGATGCCGCCACGGCCCAATTTGACAGGTACGCCGACATAAATGTCCTTCATGCCATATTCACCATTAAGGCAGGCACAACACGGAAATATCCGGTGCTCATCTTTGAGGATAGCTTCCACCATTTGTGCGGCTGCAGCTCCAGGAGCATACCAGGCAGAAGTGCCCATTAACTTCACTAGCTCACCTCCCCCGACTTTGGTCCGGTCGATGATCGCATTCAGTGCATCAGCGCCAATCATTTCAGTAACAGGGATACCTGAGACAGTCGTATAACGTGGTAATGGAACCATCGTATCGCCATGTCCACCGAGTAACATGGCTTGAATGTCCTTTGGGGAAACGTCCAATGCTTCTGCCAGGAAGGCGCGATAACGAGCAGTATCCAGGATGCCGGCCATACCGAACACCCGATCAGCACCGAGTCCACTAGCCTTATGTGCAGCATAAGTCATCACGTCCAATGGATTGGAAACAACAATGATGATCGGATTTGGTGAATGCGCCATGATTGACTTGGTCACAGAAACGACTATCTTGGCATTCGTCGCGATCAAATCATCTCGGCTCATGCCCGGTTTGCGAGGCACACCAGCGGTAATCACAACGATATCCGAGTTGGCAGTGTCGGCGTAATTATCTGTGCCTTTCAACTTGGTGCTGTAATAGTCGATGGAAGCCTGCTGCCAGGAATCAAGGGCTTTCCCCTTGGCCATATCACCAGCAATATCCAACAATACGACTTCTTTGACCAGGTCTTTATGGGCCAATACATTGGCACAAGTAGCACCTACGTTACCTGCACCGACAACTGTCACTTTACTCATGGAGATGGGTTTTATTTTCGGCGGCAAAGGTAGTGGATTCCAATTTATCAACAGCGGAAATTCAAACCAATTTCAACAAAATGGGCACTTGTCTGCTGTCCGACGAACCCAAATGCTCGATTGACATTATCTTTACAGTCAATCAATCCAACTTATGAGAATTTCAACCCTCCTCCTCCTCTTGGCTGCTGTCTTTTTCTCAAGCCAATCTGCCCTTCAGGCTCAAGATATTCGCGGGTTCTGTGGCACATCGCGCGCTTCTTTAGATCAGATCACTGTCCATCTGAAGGAAAATTTAGCTTACCTCGCTCAAAACCCTGTTGATCTTCGATCAGGAGCAATCACCTATGTACCAATCAAATTTCATATTGTCAATAAGAACGATGGAACTGGCGGGGTTGAGATTTACAAAGTCCTGGATATGTTGTGTGGATTAAATGAGGTGTACGCACCTATGGATATTCAGTTTTATATGAAAGGCGGGATCAATTCTTTTAACAGCAGCGTTGCCTACGATGACCCAAGAAGCGATGCTGGGACTTTGGTTTTGAAATCCAAACGCTATAAAGCGTATATGAATGTTTTTCTGACAAATCAAACGGGTGAAGCCAACGTCTTGGGTTACTACACCAATGATGGACCTAACTATGATATTGATGCTATCATCATTCGTCGGGACCAGATCCAGTCAAATGTGGAAACAATTGAACACGAGGCCGGTCATTATTTCAGTCTTCTCCACCCGTTCAACGGTTGGGAGTGTGAAGAATGGGATGCCTCTGTACATGGTAATCCAACCAACCTGACAATTGCACCATGCAATTCACTTAAGCCACCCTACAATAGTGTACTTGTAGAATTTGCTGATGGTAGCAATTCATCCAATGCCGGTGATTTTCTTTCCGATACTCCTGCTGATTACAACCTGGGGCTCGGCTGGCCAAATTGTAATTACGGAGGAGGATGCAAGGATAGTAAAGGTGTACTTCTCAATCCGGATGAAGAGAATTTTATGGGTTATTTCTCTTACTGTACAAACTATCACTTCTCAACACTACAAAAAAATGTAGCTGTTGCCGAATTGAATGTCAGGAGAAATCTGATTTCAAACAACAATCGCTATATCAATTGTAACAGCACACCAGAATTGGCAAAAGCGGGACCTTCTGCTCCCTTTTTTCCGATGGATAATGGATTTTCGAATGGACTCAATAATGTAAAACTTGAATGGACGGCCGGACCTGGTGCGGAATCGTATATCATCCGCATTGATCGGACGACCACCTTCGCATTCCAACCACATTACTATTACACGACTAACCCTGAGGTCCTATTGGATTTCATGTTAAGTGATGGCAAAACCTATTATTGGCAGGTATGGCCATATAATGAATACGATACCTGTGAAAATTGGGGTGAGATATTCAAGTTTACTGCCGGCATGTCCTCAGCGGTGACACAATTGTCGGGTTTAACCGCCATAAACGTTATACCCAATCCGGTAGTCGCCCATCATCCATTGACAATTCAAGTGGCAGTGGAACAGAATCTGGAAGTCAATATTGACCTCTATGATTTGTCTGGCAGGTTAGTGTATTCAAAAATTGGCTTAGACTTGATCCCAGGATCATATCCGATTGAATTAATGGCCAACAGCCCTTCCCCTGGAGTTTATCTCCTTCGCATGAAGGGAAACAAAGGTGTGCATACAGAGCGAGTTGTCATTCACGAATAACAATTTCAGGGCACCTCTATTAACCCCGCTCAATTTGGGCAGATAATAGAAGTGCCCTTTATTTCTTTCGCCTGCGAAACCGCCAAACGATGATACATTCTGAACGTGGATCACCGGTTTGGGCATCAACTGCGTGCACAGTCAACCGACATGTGACCGGATCATCGCTTGCACTGGCTTTTTGAATACTGTCACGAATGTCATCCAACTGTTCACAGCGAAAGTAAACTGTCTCTTTAGCTTGTTTCAAAAAGGACATATCCATCTCTGTGATAAGCATATTGACAGGCGCCTTCAATTGACGAATCAGTAAAAAAGCGGGTAATCCCGTTGCCATCTCAGCCGCTGCTGATTGCGCAGCAAAATAGATGGAGCCAAATGGATTCCGGTTGAACCAGCTGTATGTCAGTTTGGTGGTACAAACGTGAGCATCCAGGAATTCAATCTTCACACCCATCCACCGTGCGGCTGGCAGATATCGCCATAGAAAAAGGGAGTACTTATAACGAGGTATACTGATCATTATGTGAAGATAGATTACAGAACAACGGTCAGAAAGCGACCGGCCCTGTATCTTCACAAAATGATCACCGTCCTCCGTTTATCGCAGATTCAGGATCGTATCCACAGGGCGTTAGTCCTCAACTTTTCCGAACCCGTCTGGATCCGCGCAGAGATTGCACAGTCCAAACTGAATCGAGGGCATTACTACCTGCAATTAGTCGAGAAGGCGGAAGGAAGCGATGAACGTATTGCCCAAATCGATGCTGTTCTCTGGAGCAATCGTACTCGTGGATTCCCTGATGCGCTAAAACAAGAACTCCCAAAAATCCTGGAAGATGGAATGGAAATCCAAGTCCTCGTTCGAGTGGACTACCACGCTATTTATGGACTTAAACTAACTATAGAGGACATCGATTTATCTGTCGCTCAAGGTCGAATGGCTGTGCGAAGACAGCAGATTATCAAGGAGCTTAATGAACTCGGTCTCCATAACCGAAACCGGAATCTCCCCCTTCCAATGGTCATCCAACGGGTGGCAGTGATCACCTCCTTACATGCTGCAGGTTGGCAAGATTTCCGTGAGCAACTTGTTTCAAACATATACGGCTTTGCCTATCATTTGGAGGTCTTCCCTGCGTCCATGCAAGGTGCCTCGGTAGAGCAAGAAGTGCTCCATCAATTGCATGCCATTCAAGAAAGAGCCTCCGAATTTGACGTGTGTGTATTGATCAGAGGTGGTGGAAGCAAACTTGATTTGGCATGGTTTGACAATAAGTCCATTGGTGTTGCCATCGCCCAATTGGATATTCCTGTATTAACTGGAATCGGGCATGAAATCGATGAAACAGTCAGTGATCTAGTGGCTTACAGAGCATTGAAAACACCAACAGCTGTGGCGACATTTTTACTCGAAACAAATATGAATTTTGATGCAAAATTGATCCATTTTAGTCAGCAAATTCATCAGGCAATGCAGCAATCACTCCACCAGGCAGGTAGCAAATTGGACAGATCTGCTCAGGCCCTTCGTCATACAATCAAACAAACTATTGACAAATCGTCCTGGGACCTTCATCAATTGAAAAAAGACATACGGATGCATGTCGCGATGCGAATAAAGGATCAGACTTTAACCCTGGATCAAATGGCTATTCAACTAGGCCAATTGGATCCGGATGCCATCTTGGCAAGAGGTTATAGTATGACCATTTATCAAAATCAACCTGTTCGTGATCCGGCTAAAATTCCTTCACAGGCCTTGCTTATGACCTATGTTGAAAAAGGAAAGCTGATCAGTAAAACAATATCCAATGAACAAGAAGAAAGTGAATTATGACGCTTGCATGGAAGACATTCAGGCCATCTTGATTCGGATACAAGACGGAAATCTAGGTCTTGAAGCCATGCGTGATGAAGTGGCCAAAGCGATGGAATTGATCTCAACTTGTCGCAACCGACTTCGGGAAATTAAGGGAGAAATGGATCAGCTTGTTTCAGAGGAAGAAGCCTGACGAGCTTGTTGCCATATAACCAGCGCTTGATGGGCCCAGGCCAATAAGATGGCAACTACAACACCCAGGACTGAACCAAGAAGGACATCTCGTAAAAAGTGCATCACCAGGTAGAGGCGACTCATTCCTACCAGTACCGCCATGACAAACATCAATGCCGAAAGCCAGTTTTTTTTTGGAAAAAAATAGAGGGTTATAGTAGCCAGAGCAAATGCACTCATTGTATGACCCGAAGGAAATGAGGTAAATCCGGACAACGGAATAACACCGTCTACCAGAATGACTTGGTCCTTAAACCAGTCGGCATCCTGAAAATGCCCCGGGCGAGGTGACTTAAAAGCTGACTTGGTTAAAAAGCTAACCAAACTGACAAAAAAACCAGTCAAGGGTATCCAGAACGCACGTTTAGCTCCTTGCAAGAGCAACACGGCCATCAGGATTACAATATACCCATGCTGTTCACCCCATTTCGTACCATAAATGAACAATGAGTCAGTCCAGGATCCCTTCCACTCATTAAAAGCGTTCAATTCCCCATTCACAGGCAATACAAACAGAAGTACAATACAAATGAACCAGAAAACAAGGCAAGCCCCTAAAAAAGCCTTCAATGAATCCATAACCAAATGAAATGACCTCATGACGACCTCTTTTTCATTCGATTAAAAAGAGGTTTTACCACCATTAATACAGGTTGAACAACTTTATCAATATCGAGAATTTTCGCATCCTTCATCGCTCGGATGGTCAGGAATACACCAACTGGCAACAGGATCAAACAAGGCATCCAAGCGCCAAGGAAGGGGGAGATTACAAGCTTTTCAGCAAGGTTTTTGAATAACATACTAACGATCATAAAAAAGATAAAAAAGGTAATCGCGATGAGCATGGGATACCCGAACCCACCCTTTCTAACAATAGCCCCCATCGAACCACCAATCAATAAAAAAATCAAGCAGATGGCAGCCAAACTGAACTTGGAATGGACTTCAATATCATATTTTGCCAAACTTACACTCACTTCGTCGTTCATCCGTAGCGTTGATGCTACTTCTCCTTGTACAGATCTTGCCATCGTTCGGGCACGGTTGATAAGTAGGTTCCGATCCTTTACAGGGAATGTCATTAATAACTGATTAACACTATCCAATTCAAGGCTATCCAATTGGATGATCTTCCCAGCTTCATAAAGAGGTATTGTGCCTGAAATATCTACTTGCGATAGCATGTTTGATTTTTTTTTGTTGCTTGTTTGCAACCTAAGATTGATCGCGGCAGAATCCCGATCACCTGGCTGGGGCAAATAGGGCCGGACCTGTTTTTGGAAAGTCAGGTTTCGAGCCACCCTGATCGCGTCAATAGAATCACGAGCAGAATTGATCTGGGCTATCGTCATGACAGACGCATTGGTTTTAAACGATTCCTCATCCGTCCGATCCAAATCAAACTGCCCGAGATCAAATTTCTTTTCCCAGTGACCAAAGGTCGTACGCATAAACGGTCTTCCGCCTGTCCCCTGATCCTGTTCTGTTTCCTGATACTGATATCCGTTATCAAGTTCCATGACCAGATATCGCCCCTCATCAGACGTATAAAATCGTCCTTCTTTTGCCGTAATCACTTGAAACAATCGAGAATTATCCTCCGGGTAAACCATGACGTCATAAATAGTCAGTGCATCTTCTGATTTGCGACCGACATAGATGACATATTCATCAAAATCACTATTGAATGTTCCGGCTTCCAGATTGAGACTCGGTTTTTGTTTGCGAACATCATACAACCTTGTTTTCCCTTTCAGATTGGCTATTGGAATAAACCAATTGGAACAGACGAAAGAAAATATCGCAATACCGAAGACCATGACAAAAAGTGGTCGCATAACTCTGCCCAACGATATACCAGCTGATTTCATACTGGAGAGTTCGTATCGCTCTGCAAGGTTGCCAAAAACCATTACTGAACTGATCAATACAGCAATAGGTAATGCAAGCGGCACCAGGGACATGGATAGGTAAAAGACCATTTCCAGGATAAAGAGAAGGCTTGAGCCTTTCCCGATAATATCATCAATATAAACCCATAGAACTTGCAGAATCAGTACGAACAGGGCAATAAAAAAGGTGCCCACAAATGGGGTGATAAAGGATCGAATCAGGTACCAGTCTATTCGTTTCACAGTCAAAATCGAGAGGACAAAGATAGAACCTCATCTGGGCTCACGGGCATCACTATGTATGGAATCTCCTATTTTGCTTCCTCAACCAACCAACGGGAACCCATGACACGGTTATTGTCTCTGATTTGTTTTCTCCTGCTCTCGGTAATAGTGCAGGCACAACCTATTATACCAACACCTGGAGATCTTCGTCTTGCAACCAAAGAACAGCGAGATCAACTTATTAAAACAAGTTGGGTACAGCATATTCCATTTGTAAATGCTGGACCCAGTATTTTTTCGGGGCGCGTGGTCGACCTGTCTGTCAACCCCCTAAACCCCCATGAATTTCTTGTCGCATATGCTTCTGGTGGCCTTTGGCGGACAACAAATAATGGTTCATCGTTCACACCCCTCTTTGACAAAGAGACAGTAATAACAATTGGTGCAATTGCTGCTGATTGGGCAACTGGCACGATATGGGTTGGAACTGGAGAGGTGAATTCGAGTCGGTCGAGTTATGCGGGGGTAGGTGTCTATGTCAGCGAAGATAATGGAGCTACATGGCAGTACAGAGGGTTACCTGAAAGTCACCATATTGGCCGCATCATTCTCCATCCTGAAGATTCCCGAATTGCATGGGTCGCCGTGCTGGGACATCTGTATTCCGAACAACCCGAACGCGGAGTATACAAAACAACCGATAGCGGCTTGACCTGGGAACAGTCTCTTTCCATCAATCAAAGAACAGGAGCTGTTGATCTCGTTATAGACCCCCATTATCCAGACGTGCTTTATGCAGCTATGTGGGAACGCGATCGATCAGCATGGAATTTAACTGAATCCGGTACATCTTCCGGCATTTATCAAACATCAAATGGCGGAGCTACCTGGGAATTGATCAGCACAGCAGAACGTGGCTTTCCACAAGGAGACGGCATTGGTCGCATCGGTCTAGCTATCGGGTATCGGGGTGACTCCAGAGAAGTTTGCGCTATTCTAGACAACCAGACTCGACGTCCAATATCAGAAAAGGAACGTGTCAAAGATGTGTTGTCCAAGGATGTCTTACGAAAGATGACAAAAGAAACCTTCATCGCATTGACTGAAAAAAAGATTCAAACCTATCTGGATGAATTTGAATTTCCGAAAGCCTATACAGCGGCCAGAGTAAAGGAAATGATTCTGTCTGATTCCATTCTTCCATTGGCTCTTGTAGAATACGTCGAAGAAGCGAATAGTCTGCTTTTTGACACACCTGTCATTGGTGCAGAGGTATACACCTTGACCGCTGACCAACCGACATGGAAGAAGACGCATGATAACTTTCTGGACGATATCTTCTATTCGTACGGGTATTACTTTGGTCAAATAAGAGTGGAACAAAACAACCCGGACAATATGTACATCATGGGTGTACCAGTTCTGCATTCAACAGATGGCGGAAAATCCTTCACTTCAGTCAACGGAGAAAATGTACATGGAGACCATCATGCGCTATGGATCAATCCAAAACAACCCAACCATCTAATCCTGGGAAATGACGGTGGATTAAACATCAGTGAGGATGCAGGAGAAACCTGGATCCGGGCCAATCGGCCGCCTGTAGGTCAATTCTATTCCGTTGCCGTTGATGAAGCAGAACCATTCAATATCTATGGTGGGCTGCAGGATAACGGTGTGTGGAAGGGACCATCAGACTACACTGAATCTGTGCGCTGGGAAATGTCCGGTCAATATCCATACAAGTCAATATTAGGTGGCGACGGCATGCAAATAGCCATTGACCCGAGAAACGAATTTCAAACAGTTTATACTGGCTTTCAATTTGGAAACTATTTCCGAGTCAACACCCAAACTGGCAAGCAGGAATTCATCACACCAAAGCATGAACTGGGTGAACGTCCGTATCGGTGGAATTGGCAAACGCCTATCCACTTATCCAGGCATAATCCGGATGTCCTTTATATGGGGTCACAAAAATTCTTGCGGTCACTTGATCGGGGCGATCATTTTGACGTACTAAGTGGTGATTTGACCCAAGGTGGCATCAAAGGTGATGTTCCCTATGGGACCTTAACAACGATAGATGAGTCGCCATTGAAGTTTGGTTTGTTGTATTGTGGAAGCGACGACGGATTGGTTCATATCAGTCGTGATGGCGGATATAGCTGGCAACGAATTACAAATGGATTGCCGACAGATATGTGGGTTTCACGAATTCAAGCATCCCAATTCCAAGAAGGCCGTGTATATATTTCACTAAACGGATATCGCTGGGATCACTTTGATGCCTACGTTTATCGCTCAGAGGATTATGGCCAAACATGGATCCGAATAGCAAAAGATCTTCCGAAAGAACCTGTGAACGTGATTTGTGAGGATCCTGTGAATGCCGATTTGCTGTATATCGGTACTGATCACGGTGCTTATATAGCCTTGGATGGTGGAAATAGAGTTATGCCATTTGATCGGGATTTGCCTCGCGTACCTATTCATGACCTCGTTGTCCAAAAACAAACCAATACCTTGGTCCTGGGCACTCATGGTCGATCTTTTTTCACAGCAGATGTCAAACATGTTCAGGAATTAACACCGAAGTTGACTGAGCAAGAGTTAACCGTTTTTTCGCCTGAACCCATCCAATATCAAAAAAACTGGGGTAAAAGATGGAATAGCTGGCAAGATCCGAACATTCCAAGTCTTCCGGTTTGGACCTATTCACAGGTATCACGTAAGGTGACCTGGTCAGTATATCCCGAAAACGACAAGAAGATATTGCTTGCTACAGGTCAGGTTGATATTGGAGTCGGATTGTCCAGTTGGGACTTTGACCTGGCCATCTCCAATGAAAAAGGGTTAAAAAAATGGATCCAAGCCGACCGTAAAGACACAGATAATGCTATCGATCCAGCAGAAAACGGGATTTACTATCTGACTCCAGGTACATATCGTATCGAACTGGAAAGTGATCAAATTAAAACAGAAACCACCTTCAAGGTTGTTGAAAAGAAGAGGAGGTGAAGGCTGAAAGCGGAAATCGAAAGCTGGAAATCATCACTTGGAATTTCCACACCTCAATGCCCGGCACAAAGAAAATACTCAGAATAAAAAACGGGAAGCTTTTGGCTTCCCATTTTTCAATTCGTTGCGATGTGGCGTTTAATCAATAGTGCCCTTATCATGCAGATAAGGTAACGTATTGAAGAGATCCGGTTCATCACTGTCATTGACAGATATTCTGGAACGAGTTTCCTCTGAAGATGGCACTGATGTATCATCCAATCGAATTCCACGGCGCGCAAAAGCTGGTTCATTTTCCAAATCGGAAATGACTTTAGGTGAACTCAACTTGACAGGCGCCCCACCTTGATGTTGTCGTTGCATTGGCGAAGCTGGTGTAACACTTGGCCTCGGGCTGATCGGACGATGTGTGGATGGCTCCCAACTTGTTGTTTTTGAGCCCGCATAATTCAGTGATTCACCCGTAACATCTTCCAATGTCAACCTTTGGGGCGAAATAAATTCTCTGGTTTGCTCATCATCCAATTTCTGAATGATCCGGCCTTCATCGTCTATACGGTTAGCAGCACCATGACTTTTAAAACCTGTCGCAATCAAGGTGACGGAAAGGTTATCACCCAAATCCTCGTTGTAGCAGTTACCCCAAATGACATCCGTGCCTGCTCCTGCCTCCTCCTGGACAAAGTCAGTGATCATCATAATCTCATCCATCGTAACCTCGCGGGTACCAGATGAAATATTCAACAAA
>JAHEAU010000095.1 GCA_024642625.1 Lewinellaceae bacterium | reverse complement strand
TCAGATAGGTTTCAACCAACTCTTGATATCGCATCAACTTGGCCGCATGATACCCTCCAAGGCTCTTGTGGAAGAGGCTGGTCTTGGCATTGGTAAAGGGATTGGAGGTCATGTCAAGGACCCGGAAGTGGGGATCCGGATCATCCAGAATAGACGCATCAGCTTGTGATGGTGCTGAATCAGCTTCGATATCTTTTGCTGGTTCAAATTTTTCAGGGAAAAGAATCCGTGAATCGACCATCCAGACATCGCCGAGGACGACTAAACTAGCGATCAATAAGGTCTGGGTTATATTGAAGCGTTGTTTCAGGTAGGCCCACAATACTGCAAACAAAATGAGAATGATGCCAAGACTACGTAAGGCATCATTGCGGAGGACTGAAGATCGGTCGGCCTGGAGAACCCGGGCCAGATCGGCCCCTACTGCCTGGTCGTTCGCACCAACCATATCCATCATACCTCCTGCCAAGAGGATTAGTATAGTCATGCCACCAGCGATACCTGTGGCTGTAATCAACGTCTTTTTAGCCTTTGCCCGATTTGGTATTGTAATAAACTTTTGAAGTCCAAGCATGGCGAGTATGACCATCGCAAAATGGCTCAATCCAAGCGCCATAGATACCGCGCGGAACTTGTTGAACATCGGGAAATAGTCAAACAAGAAGTCATTCAGGAAGAAGTGCTTCCCCCAGGAAATGGTTAAGGCAAATAACATGGCAACAATCAACCACCAACGCATTGCTCCAGTCAAAAGAAAAGCACCAATTAAACTCAACAGGATCAATCCTGCCCCAAAGTATATGGCTACACCGACAAAAGGCTGCCCACCATGATAGAAGAGTGCACTCACTTGTTGTTCAGCACTTTTCGCTGCAGCCTGGCGAGACATCCCCTGACGGGTGAAATTTTGTACCATATTCGGATAAATCCGTTTGTAGGTCTCTGTACCCTCAAAGGTTTGGGAGGCTCCACCACCGAATGCATTGGGTACCAATAAAGTGGCAGATTCACCAATGCCATAACTCCAACCAAAGGCATATTCCTTATCTAGTCCGTCACCCTGTCTAAATTTCGCTTTCAGATCAGATGTGCCACGAATCGTTTCTTTGGAATATTCCCAGGTTGGCCAGAGCGTGGCGAGATTACTGGCGATCCCAAGCCCAGTTGCTACTGCCATCAGTCCTAATGCCGTTGCAAAGGCTTTGATCTGGCCTGATTTAACAGAATGAGCACCAAAGAAAATCAGTCCTATACCGAGAAGAAGGAAGGTGTAATATGTAATCTGCAAGTGGTTGGCCTGGATCTGTAATCCAACAAAAAGGCTGAGTAACCCCGTGCCAAGTAACCACTTCTTCTGGATCAACAGATACGCTCCAGCCCAGACTCCAGGGAGATAGGCCATCGCGAGCATTTTTGTACTGTGTCCTGCTTCTGCGAGGTCAACAAAATAGGTCGATATCCCATAACTGAGCCCACCAAGTAGAGCGATACGCCAGTCTGCACCAAAAACGAGTAAAGCCAAATAACACATCGCCATTGCCAACAGTATTACATAATGTGGCTTGGTAATCGATTGAAACCATAGGAACGCACGACCCACATGTTGTTGTACATTGCCTCGAGCAGTATGCCAGATCATGTAAGCAGGCATTCCGCCGAACATCGCATTTGTCCAAAGCGGTGCTTCTCCATCAATCTTCCTGTACTTCTGTATTTCAGACTGCATGGCTTTTGCCCGCTGGTTGTCTCCTTGGGCTAACACCTTGTTCTCCAGTACATAAGGTCGAAATAGCAGGAATGAAACCAATATCATGATCACATAAGCAATCAAATGGGGCCATATTTTTGAAGCGTCTACCTTTGCCATCTACATTAAACCTTTAGTTGGATCAAATGTAACTAAAAGGTGGCAATGAGCAGTCGAGTGATTCAGTCGTGAATGACCAGCAATGTTCTTATAGTTATTTGATTGTCAATAACTAAGGAGTGATTAGTCTGTTGTGGTGAGCCCTCGATATGATCTTTACAAGCTGTTTTAGCAGAAAATTACTAGTAGTGCCTTGTTCGTCGAATAAGAGAATAGTCGTATTGATTCCTCTCTTCCTTTTCGAGTGTTTGGTTCAGGCAGTTTTGAGAAAAAGGAATGGTTCTCCAATTAATCTTTAGGAAGACGACTTGAATATTTCAAAGATTGAGTGGCATCATAAAATTTGCCTACACGATTATCAAATATTTGGCGTCATTGAACGGTCAGTTGTTAACCAAAGGATTAGATACCTTTGAAAGATGTGCAATGTCCATAAGTATTGTATTATATTATTTATTTTCTTCTGGCACTTACCTGGTTCTGGGATTATGGCTTTTTGTTCATTTCAACCGACTTTTCAAGATAGTATTGTATTAGATATTCAAGTCGATACACCGTTATGTGCAGGTCAATTAGCTAGAATAAAAGTTATGACGACCGGTGGTGCAATGCCAATGATGTACTCTTCTGATGGTGGTTTGAATTTTGGTCTGATTTCGGTTTTTGATCTTTTGGCTGGTACCTATATTATTGTAGTTAAAGACGCCAATGGAATTCTGCAAGACACAAGTATTACAATTCATCAACCAGATCCTCTACAATTGATGATTGGTCAAGATACGTTTACTGTTGGCGCTGGTAAAGTGATTAATCTATTGGCATTTGGTACTGGAGGCACTCCGCCTTTAACTTATTTTTGGACACCTTCAGAAGGGTTGAGTTGCTCGAGTTGCCCCAATCCAACAGTTGTGGCAGGGATGATCAATTCATATACCATAAATCTGATTGACAAGAATGGCTGTTCTCGTTCACTTTCTATAGCTATTGATATAACTACTGATTCCAAGCTATTTATCCCTACTTCATTTTCTCCAAACCAGGATGGCTTTAATGATCTATTCCAGGTATATGGAAGTGGAATTGGTGTGTTAGAGGTTGAGCAATTACAAGTTTGGGACAGATGGGGTTCTCTGGTTTGGGAATACCTCCATTTTACATTGAATGACCCAGCAATTGGATGGGATGGAACTTGGAACGGAATGATGATGGATCCCGGCGTTTTTGCCTATTTTTTAAAGGTTAAATTTATTGATGGTTCAACGCAATCTTATTTGGGAGATTTTACCCTTGTAAGGTAAATTCTCCAAGTAAATTTGACTTTTTAAGAAATCAAAGGCCAGATTTTAAATTGTGTTGTTCTCTACCTTTGCTTGGATGGCCAAACCAACACAACAACCTGTTTTCAGCTTGATCACTGTATGCTTTAACGCCAAACATGCACTGATCAAGACAATAGAAAGTATCCGAAGGCAGGATTCAACTGCATACGAACACCTTATTATCGATGGTGGAAGCACGGACAGTACATGTGAATTTCTCCAGGAAAGTCAGTCACCTTTGATACGATGGATTTCTGAGCCAGATAACGGTCTGTATGATGCCATGAATAAGGGCCTGGATTTGGCAAAGGGTCAATTTGTTTGGTTTATCAATGCTGGAGACCTTCTGGAAAAACCGACCATTCTTTCTGAATTATTAGACAAGGTCACACCAGAATTAGATATCCTGTATGGAGATGTGTTGATGGTCGATCCATATGGAAACGTGATGGGTACACGCAGCGAGGTCTCAACCCAAAAAACTCCTCAATCACTGACATGGAAGGATTTGAGATTTGGTATGGTGGTATCCCACCAGGCGTTCATTCCTCGACGGTCCATTTGCAAACCCTATATCATAAAAAATCTTTGTGCCGATATTGACTGGGTCATTGACTGCCTGAAACAAAGCAGAAAGACAGTTAATACGCATATGGTCCTTGCCCGGTTTGAAACCGGCGGGCTTTCCCGTCAAAGACACAAACAATCACTTGTAGACAGGTACTATGTCCTCCAAAACCACTTTGGCTTTTGGCCGAATCTGGCTCATCATGTCTGGATACTGCTAAGAGCTGTCATCCAGAACGTCCGTTTTAGTAAGGACAAACGGTATTAACAGGTAGATTCTCTTGGGTTGGCTATATTTGGAGACCACCAATTCATCAATACCCCGCCATGTTGAAGATTATACCTATCTGTATCCTCTTTTCTTTTGCTCTGACAAGTCTTCAATCTCAGAATTCCAATTTGATTGTAACGAGTCCAGCCGCTAGTGCAGTCGTAAATGGAGTGTACGATCCAGCAGATTATCCGGTTTCCTGGTCCGGTACCCCTCAGGAGTTGATTGCTGAGATGAGACCGCTGATCAGTGCGGATACATTAAAAAAGAATATCATTCGATTAAGTCAATTTGGAACGCGCAACACGGGTTCTGATACGCTGTCACTTGTAGCGGGTATCGGTGCAGCCCGCAGGTGGATACACGATGAATTCAAAAGGTACCAGCAGGAAGGGAATGGACGGCTATTGCCGGGATTTTTCCAGTTTGACAGGCAGGTGTGCAATATGGGTCGACATCAGAATGTCCTCGCTGTTTTACCCGGCACCCAGGCTGATCCACATGAGATCATTGTGGTGGAAGGGCATATGGACAGCAGGTGTAATGTGAATTGCGATGTGGATTGTCAGGCAGAAGGTGTTGAGGACAATGCTAGTGGAACGGCCCTGGTGATGGAATTGGCAAGGGTGATGAGTCCCTTTACATTCAAGCACACGATTGTCTTTATGGTCACCACTGGAGAGGAACAAGGTCTGATTGGCGCAGAGGCATTTGCACAGTATTGCACGGAAAAGGGAATAACAGTCAAAGCCGTCCTCAATAATGATGTAATAGGAGGTATACTTTGCGGCGCGACAGCTTCTCAGCCAGGTTGTATGTCAGAGTTTGCTGTTGATTCCACTCAAGTCAGAATTTTTTCTGCCGGCAGTTTCAACTCACCACACAAGTCGATGGCTCGGTATACCAAATTGCAATACAAGGAAGAACTTCTGCCCACCGAATTGGTGCCAATGACAATCTCCCTGATGTCACCTGAGGATCGGACGGGACGTGGCGGCGATCATATCCCGTTTCGGGAAGCGGGATATTCATCCATTCGCCTGACCTCTGCAAACGAACATGGTGATGCATCTAATGGTCCAGATTACCATGATAGACAACACACTTCAGAGGACATTTTAGGTGTAGATACTGATGGCGACCTGATTATTGACAGTTTTTTTGTGGACTTCAATTACCTCTCCAGGAATACTGCCATCAATGCAACATCAACTGCAATGGCGGCATTGAGCCCAACGACACCGGATATCACTGTTACAAAACTTGGATTAGGGAAAGCCATCGTTCAGATAAATGATCCACTAGGCTATGGATTATACCGGATTGGCAAGCGTCTGAACAGCCATGATTTTGATACACTTTACACCACTATTAAACTCATTGATACTTTCCCGACGGGCTTCGGTGTACCGATTTGGTCAGCAGCTTCTGTGGATGAGTACGGAGTAGAAAGCTTGTTTACTCCCGATTATCTGGCGACAACTGCAACATCGATTGAGGAGGAGGTGCCAAATGCGATTGAATTATTGCAAAATCGACCAAATCCGTTTGATGAAGCCACCTGGATCCACTTTTTAGTACACCAGATTCCGAGTTACAAATCGGCCCACATCGTGATCATGGATCTGCAAGGCAGGGTGGTTAAGGATTTGCCAGTACAGTTAAAAAAAGGTTTGAACGAGGTCTTATATACGCATGGGTTTGGCGCATCAGGGGTCATGACCTATTCGTTGATTCTGGATAACACCGTTGTCGGCACGAAATCAATGGTGTTCGCCAATTGAGGTTATGAGGTTGGAGTGGGGGAGGTTTTGAGGCCGTTTATGGGTTTATCGGTTAAATCACCGACCAACTGCATTTGTGTCGATTGGAAATCCTGGTGAAAGCCCTGAAAGGGCGCAATAAAATTAGGGTATTATGTAGGAGTGGAAGAGGTTGTTCTAATCAACAAATAGACTATAAATTTTTCTCTACACAAAGACAATGTAGTCCAGGGTTTTTAAACCCCGGGTCTTGATTTTATCTATAAAAAGCTAACCATTTTAATGGTTTGCAATCATCTATTCCTCCAAATAAATGGCCACCTTTCGTTCACCGGGTTTGGTATAACCCCGATACATCCCTTCCGTAGTAAATGGCATGGAAATATTCCCCTTTCGATCCAAGGCGATCAAGCCGCCAGTGCCACCAGCTGGGAAGAGCTCTTCATGCAATAATTGTGTGGCCATTTGGTCCAGATCACCGGGGATGTGACGCATCCTGGAAGACAGTTCGTGTGCGACGGCATACCGAATGAAATACTCACCATGCCCGGTACAGGAAACGGCACAAGATCGATTGTCCGCATAGGTGCCCGCTCCGATGATGGGTGAATCACCGAGGCGATTCCACTTTTTATTCGTCATGCCTCCGGTTGAGGTCCCGGCCGCAAGATTGCCCGATTGATCCAGGGCAACAGCTCCGACCGTACCAAATTTTCGGTCTTGATTTGCATGAGGAGCTATGATGTCAGACGATGGATTGTCATTCTTTTGCGCCTTTATCAACCCTTCCCATCTCCGTTGGGTGAAAAAGTATTCAGCTCCAGCGGTGTCAAGCCCGACTTCAACAGCAAACTGATCAGCGCCTTCGCCTGTAAGCAAAACATGGTCGCTTTTTTCCATCACGGCTCTAGCTGCAAGGATCGGATTTTTAACATGCTGTACACCCCCGACGGCTCCAGCTTCCATGGTCTTCCCTTCCATAATTGAAGCATCCATTTGGTTCGTGCCATCACTGGCAAAAACAGCACCTTTGCCCGCATTGAAAAGGGGTGAGTCCTCCATAATACGGATTGTCTCTGTGACAGCATCCAAAGCAGATCCACCATTTGCAAGGATTGCTTCACCAACATCCAGCGCTTCATTCAATTTTACTCTGTATTGACTGTCCAATGCCGGACTCATGTCTGTCCGGAGAAGCGCGCCGGCACCACCATGGATAACAAGCGTATAGGCCGGCAGATCTGCATGGGTTATTTCCTTTTCCGAACATGCGCACAGTAAAATGGCAAGGAGGAATAGGGGAGACAATCGAAACATTGGGTCCAAATTTTCATCAATGTACTTGCTTTTCGCATAACCATACTAGGTGCGAGATCACGAAACACCGTTTCATGACGTAGCTTGTGAGGTCAATCCATCCAGGAAAATGAAGGTACTTGTAGTCAGTGATTATCGGGGAACAATTTCCGTTCGCCCGGAAGCAGAAATGTTTATTGGTGTCGCCAAGCATGGCGTTCATGTTGACATTGTAACATATCCGGATACGGCTTATGAACAAGCATTTCGGGCTGCAGGAATGGAAGTCTTTCCAACTCACCCGATGTCAAAGTTTGATCGCAAAGAAACATTATCCCTCCGACAAATTCTGATTGATGGAGGCTATCATGTCATGCATTTATACAATAGCAGGGCGATGATTCACGGACTAAAGGCTGCAAAAGGGTTGCCTGTCAAGGTCATATTATACAGGGGTTATGCCGGGCATGTACATTGGTACGATCCTCTGGCCTACATGAAATATCTTCATCCGAGGGTTGATGCCATTATCTGTATTACCAAAGAGATCCAGCAGTCCATTCAGCGGCAATTCTGGTTCAGGGCAGATCCGACTGTACTCATTACCAAAGGCCATGATCCGGCTTGGTATGCCAATGTAAAAATGGCTAACCTCGAACCATATGGTATTCCGGAAGGCGCGTTTACAGTAATCAGTGTCGCCAACAACCGGCCATTCAAAGATATGCCCACCTTGCTTAGGGCTGCCATTCGGGTTTCAGATAACAAACCAGTCTACTGGTTGCTGGTCGGAAGTGGCATGGATACCTCAGAAAATCTCAAAATAATTGGGGATTCTTCAGCCCGAGACAAAATCATATTTGCTGGATTTCAGCCTGATCCTCTTCCCATGATGGCTGCTTGTCAGGTTATTGCCAATACATCTTTAGGTGGCGAAGGGTTGAATAAAACATTGATCGAAGGAATGTCTCTGGGGCTGGCTCCCGTTGTCACGGATATTGCAGGAAATCGAGAATTGGTGCCTTCTTCTGAACAAGGAGAAATCGTCCCGCCCGGAAGTGTGGATCAGGTCGCTGAGGCCGTCCTGCGATATGCGAAAGACCGTGGTTATCTCGACCATAAAGCACGAACAGCCCGAGGATATATCCGAAAAGCACTCCATATTGACGTCAGCGTAAAACAGACGATGGCACTGTATCGCAAGTTGGTCGGTTGGACTGATTAAGGTCTTATCGCAACGACCCCTGGTAAGACCTTGCCCTCCAGTAATTCCAACATCGCGCCACCTCCTGTTGAGACAAAACTGACCTCATCAGCCAACCCCATTTGATTGACCGCAGTAACTGAATCGCCGCCACCAACCAGCGTGAAGGCCCCCTGTTTTGTGGCCTGAGCAAGTGCTTGCGCAACCTGTAGCGTACCCTTCGCAAAAGCTGGCATTTCAAAAACACCCATTGGCCCATTCCAAAGGATGGTCCTCGCCTGGAGAATCAGCTTGGTAAATGAAGATCGTGCCTCCGGTCCAATATCCAAACCCATCCATTTGGTAGGAATTTCTGCACTGGGAACGACTTGAATATTGGCATCATTTGAAAACGAATCGGCAATAACCGAATCAACAGGAAGCAAGAATTCAACATGCTTTCGTTTCGCCTTGGCAATCAATTCTCTGGCCAGATCCAGGCGATCAGCTTCAACTAACGAGTTGCCGATCTCGCCGCCTTGCGCCTGAATAAATGTATATGCCATACCGCCACCAATAATCAATCCATCCACCTTTTCGAGGAGATTGTCGAGCAGCAGGATTTTGTCAGAGACCTTGGCGCCACCAACAATGGCAACCAGAGGCCGCTCCGGATGATCCATGGTTTTGGCTGCATTATTTAGCTCAGCGTCCATCAAGAATCCAAAAGCCCGTTTGTCCGGTGCGAAATACTGAGCGATAATGGCTGTCGATGCATGGGCACGGTGAGCGGTACCAAATGCATCGTTTATGTAGATATCGCCAAGGTCAGCCAGTTTCTTGGCCATATCGGGATCTCCCTTCTCTTCGCCCTCATGAAAACGGGTGTTTTCAAGGAGCAAGACCTCTCTGGGTTGCAGCTGGGCAGCCTTGGATTGTGCTTCACTGCCAATGCAATCTGATGCAAATTTGACATCGGTTCCGGTTAGTTCCGACAGATGATTCACCAGATGTTTCAGTGTGAAAGTTTCCCTATTGATAGAGCCATCCGGTAGCCGTTTTTTTAGCGGTCGGCCCAGATGCGACAAGAGAATCACAGCTCCTTCACCGTTTAAAATATGCATTATCGTCGGTAAGGCAGCCCGGATGCGGGTATCATCAGTGATCTGAAAATCGGTATTCATCGGGACATTGAAGTCCACGCGAACAAGCACCTTTTTCCCTGCAAATGAGAGGTTTTTCATAGTTCTAAGCTCTATTGCGAAGATACAAAAGGGTGTCCCGCCTAAGCCATCGAAAGGACACGTAAAGTGATATCGGCCAATCGTGCAGCATAACCTGCTTCATTGTCATACCAGGAAATTAGCTTCACAAGGTTTCCTTGAGTTTGAGTCAGACTGCTATCCAAAATACTGGAATGTGTGTTGCCGACGATGTCACTGGAGACCAAGGGGGCCTCGGTATATTCCAAGATACCTTTCATTATACCTGATGCTGCGGTCTTGAAACACTGGTTGATTTCCTGTGCAGTAGGTTCAACATCCAGAATAAAATTACAATCAATAAGTGAACCTGTAATGACGGGAACCCGAAAAGCAATGGCATCCAGTTTTCCTGCCACTTTCGGGTAAACTAAGCTGACGGCCTTAGCTGCTCCAGTACTGGTTGGAACGATATTCATTGCCGCAGCGCGCGCTCGTCGGAGGTCTTTGTGCGGGGCATCTTGCAATTGCTGATCAGCCGTGTAGGCATGCGTTGTGGAAATGAAGCCTCGGTTGAGACCAAAATTTTCATCTATGATCTTGACAATTGGCCCAAGACAATTGGTAGTGCAAGAAGCATTAGATAACAGTTGAATGGACCCGTTTAACAGGTGGTCATTTACACCAAGCACAAAATTAGGCACATCAGGACCTTGTGAAGGGGCAGAAAGGATCACTTTTTTTGCACCTGCCTGCAGGTGGAGACTCAGTTTATCCTTGGTGCGGAATACACCGGTACATTCCAGCACAAGGTCAACGTCAAGTTTGTCCCAGGGTAATTTTGATGGGTCCCGTTCGCTCAACATGTCAATCGGTCGGTCATTCACAATCAGATAGTTATTGCGAAGTTCGACCGATCCCAAAAATCGGCCTTGAGCTGTATCATATTGGAGTAAATGGCCAAGTGTTGAGGCGTCTGAAAGATCATTGATGGCCACAATTTGAATATCAGGTTGGCGAATTAAATGACGGAATGCCAATCGGCCGATACGACCAAATCCATTTATTGCAATTTTATTCATAACATCATTGATGTGGTAAAAGTAAACCGATTCCAACGGATTAGATCAAGTCCTGACAACTGTTGAGATGAATTGCTTGTTGAAAAGAAGAAAATGTTTTTTTCGAGAAGTTTTGATTTTCTGTACCAGCAATGATATCTTTGCCAACCATTTCAGAATGGTCCGTTCGTCTAGGGGTTAGGACGCCAGGTTTTCATCCTGGTAACACGGGTTCGATTCCCGTACGGACTACCAAAGCCACCTTTCATTTGAAAGGTGGCTTTTTACTTTTTTGATCCAGCCTGAAGTCCGACAGAATTGGTATAAACTTTGCCTCCTATTCTACCTGTAAGATGTTCTAATATATTGATTTGCAATATCTTTGAACAAGTTCCGTCAACTCATTGTTTGGAATCATACAGACTTTGATCTATCTTTATTAGGCTAAATTATAATCCTGAATGAATCGTCTGCTTTTGCTGGGTCTCCTGGGGATCTGCTGTGCATTCTTGCACGCCCAGGGAACTGAATCGTCATATAAAGTGGATGAAATCATTCTGAACCCACCAGATATTGAACGGGTTTTGGCTGAAGACGCCCAATCTGGACTGGTCCCACGTTTTGCAGTACCACTCAATAAATCAATAAATTCTGATCAACACGGCCTGTGGATTGCCAATCGACATGGCTACACTTGGACTTGTGATCTTTATGCACCAGGTGCAACAGCGTTGATCCTCACAACATCAGAGCTTCCTCTGGTCCCAGGAGCAATTCTGACCATATCGGATGCTTGGGGACGGACTGTTGAAAAGTTCGACTATCGAGATCTTCGGGGCAAGGCAATGTTTACTCTTGGTCCGGTTACAGGCGAACGCTGTCATCTTGAATATCGGACTCCTGAAGGCCCGGTTTCGTTTGCGATCAATCAGATTTACTTCGCTTTCAATCAGGATTACAAACCGGGTCTTGATTCGCAGAGCGATGCAAGAGGTTTGGGCTTTGGAGCTTCTTTGCCCTGTAACGTGAACATTGAATGTACAAATGATCCGGATATCCAATTGGTAGCCAAAAGTGCGGTTCGAATCATGTGCGTTTTTCAGGAAGGGATCAGCTGGTGTTCAGGTGCACTTGTGAATAATGTTCGGCAGGATAAAACGCCCTATATACTCAGTGCATACCACTGTCAATATGGTTATACGCCGTTGTATCAGTTTTGGGCCTATCATTTTCGGTATCAAAGTGATCAATGCCAAAACCCAACTGAGGAACCTAATTTTCTAAAAGTAACAGGTAGCCAGTTGCGTGCAAAATGGTCAGATAGCGACCTTCTCTTTCTGGAGATGGATGAGGCGCCACCCGAAGCCTGGGAAAGCCATTATGCCGGATGGAATCGAACGGACAACTATACACCTTCTTTGTGTTTTATGATTCATCATCCCAGTGCGGATATTAAAAAGGTTTCAGTTGATTCGCAGGCGATCACCATTTGGCAGACACCAGTCAATTGGAGTAATGGCATAAAAACTCCTGCACTTCATCATTATCGTGTTTATCTCGATTTAGGGACATCCGAACCGGGTAGCTCTGGAGCGCCATTCTTCGATCCCCAGGGTCGTATTATTGGCCAACTGAATGGAGGTGCCGCTTCATGTACATCGAATGCGTTGTGGTATGGTCGATTCCAGCGTTCTTGGACAGGTGGAGGTACTTCATCCACTCGGTTGCGAGA
>JAHEAU010000330.1 GCA_024642625.1 Lewinellaceae bacterium | reverse complement strand
TGATGGGTTCTTTGGTGGATCAATCGGACCTATTGCGGTCAGTTCCGCAGATGCGAATGTGATTTTTGTAGGAGGGGGAGAAGTCACTGTCAGAGGTAATGTAGCCTCCGGAGATGGCATGTGGCGCACAGACAATGCAGGTAAAACATGGCACCGTGCCGGACTGGAAACTGCCAAACATATCGCTCGGATTCAGATTGATCCACGAGATCCAAACACAGTCTATGTAGCCGTACTTGGCGATATATACCAGCCATCCAAAGAACGTGGTGTGTATAAAACCACTGATGGTGGTAAAACATGGAAACAAATCCTCTTTGCAAATCAGGGCGCTGGGGCGGTAGATCTTATCCTGGACCCGAGCAACCCACGTATCCTTTATGCCACAACATGGCGGGTGCGGCGGACCCCACACAGCCTGTCGTCCGGCGGGCATGGATCGGGTATCTGGAAGAGCACTGACAGTGGTGAAACCTGGCAAGAGATCACACGGAATGAGGGCTTGCCGAAAGACACCATTGGCATTGTAGGCATTACCGTTTCGCCAGTAAAGCCAGACAGAGTTTGGGCTATTGTCGAAAGTCAGACGGGAGGTGTATTCCGCTCGGATGATGGCGGTAAAAACTGGATCAAAACAAACGAGGATCGCAGCCTTCGTCAGCGTGCCTGGTATTATTCGCGCATTTATGCAGACCCCAAAGATGAAGACAAGGTGTATGTCATGAATGTCGCCTATCACATCTCCAAGGATGGTGGCAAAACCTTCTCTTCCCGCTATGCACCGCATGGCGATCACCACGACCTGTGGGTAGCCCCGGAAAATTCGCAACGGATGATCATTGCGGATGATGGCGGTGCTCAGATCAGCTATGACGGCGGCGTAACCTGGACCACTTACCACAATCAGCCGACCGCCCAGTTTTACCGGGTCACTACAGACAATCATTTTCCATTTCGCATCCTGGCTGCTCAACAGGATAACAGTGCCATCAGGATTTTGCATCGATCAACTGGTGGTTCTATTTCAGACAGGGATTGGGAATCTACTGCCGGCTGTGAATGTGGACATCTTGCAGCCTCCCCTTCGGATCCTGATGTAGTATTTGGTGGCTGTTATGACGGGTTGATCCAGCGTTTGGATCACAAGACGGGTTATGCGCGCAATGTCAGCCCCTGGCCCGACAACCCTATGGGACATGGAGTTGAAGGGATGCGATATCGATTTCAGTGGAACTTTCCGATATTCTTTTCGCCAAATGACTCAAAAACCCTTTTCGCCGCGTCGCACGTACTTCATCGCAGCCGGGATGAAGGCCAAAGCTGGGAGGTAATCAGTCCGGATTTGACTCGTAATGACACGACTCGGATGGGCTCTTCTGGTGGACCAATTACCAAGGACAATACATCCGTAGAATATTACTGCACCATCTTCAGCGCAGCTGAATCACCTGTCACTCCCGGCCTCATCTGGACTGGATCGGATGACGGGCTGGTCTTCATTACGCGCAATGATGGTCAATCATGGACGAATGTCACCCCAAAACAACTGCCTGAGTGGGCGCAGATCAATTGTCTGGAAGTGAGTTCGACTGATGCCGGGACCGCCTGGATAGCAGCGACCCGCTACAAATCGGGCGATACCCAACCGTACCTCTTTATGACCAGCGATTATGGCGCTTCGTGGAAACGAATCGACAAAGGGATCAACCGCACTCATTTCACCCGGGTGATTCGCCAGCTACCCGGACAACCAGGCTGGATGGTCGCCGGAACAGAATGGGGGCTGTATATCTCTGATGATGCCGGTAGCAGTTGGGATACATTTCAGAAAAATTTGCCGATTGTACCGATCACGGATATCGCTGTAAAAGATGACCATCTGATTATCGCTACACAAGGACGGGGACTATGGATAATGGATAATCTGACCCCATTGGTCCAGGCAAAACGAATTGCAAAAAATGAACGCATACACCTCTTTCCACCCCAGGCTGTCTGGCGGATACCAGGCTATCAGCAAAAGGATCCAGAAGGTGAGGGCACCAATCATCAAAACGGATTAAACGCCTATTACACTGTGACGGATTGGAAGACAACTGACTCGCTTTGGGTTCGCATCCTGGATGGAGACGGCAACCAGATCTCTAAATGGGGCAACCATGCATCAAAAAAGGAAGACCAGATAAAGGTCAAATCCGGCGCCAATACATTCCATTGGGACTTAGCCTATCCGAATGCAGAAACCTTCGATGGCATGGTGCTCTGGTGGGCGACACTAGATGGCCCGACAGCCTTGCCAGGAAGGTATTCGATGGAGCTGATTCTGGGAATGGACACACTAGTTCAACCAGTTATTATCCAGGCTGACCCCCGGATAAAGACGCCAATCGCAGACCTTGAAGAGCAGTTTCGGTTCCTTCAGGAAATCAATACGACGGTAACAAAGGCTCACGAAAGCATCAAAGAAATGAGAACAATTCGGACTCAACTCCAAAGCTTCATGGCATTGATCCCGACCGATTCGCTTTATGGACTTGCCAAAAAAGAAGGCAATCAAATTGACTCCATTATCACGTCTATCGAGACTCAATTGTATCAAACGCAGAATAGAAGTTCACAAGATCCTTTGAATTTCCCCATCCAGTTAACCAATAAACTGGCTCATCTCAATAACGTGGTTCGTGAAGGTCCCTATGCACCAACGAGCCAAGCCTGGCAAGTGAAGGCAGAATTGGAAAAGGAAATTCTGGTGCTTTGTGATGCCTGGGATTCGTTGAAATCCTCCAGGCTTCCGGCATTCAATCAATCGATTCGGAGCTTGTCACTAGATGTGATCCGACTACCCGAAAAGAAGGAATGATTGGGTCGTTCTCCTGGTAAGGGGTTGTATCAGTAAATCGATTCTGATTCCTGAATTGGGGCAGATGGGCATTGATTTGCACCAAGTGATATAGGTGCATGTAAACCATTAAAATGGTTTCCTGATCATGGATATAACCAATACCCAGGGTTAAAACCCTGGGCTACATAGGCTTCAAGGTATGAGTTGACTGCAGGTCTTCCTGCAAATATGTAGATGTCGTTTAGCATATAAACCCATAAACGCCTCCTCTTCTCTTGGATAACCGGGAAGTCTGAGGCAATCAGGTTTTGAGCATTTGAATTTGAGATTTGAATTTTACTTGCCAGCCGAGAAGCTGGTTTGTCTTTTGAAATTTGTGATTTGTTGCTTTAACCTCCAAGCCACTGGTGTCTTTGGGAGTCTGTTACACT
>JAHEAU010000094.1 GCA_024642625.1 Lewinellaceae bacterium | reverse complement strand
GCACTGCAGAGATGAAGACGCTGACCGATATCTGCTGCACCTCAACAAATGCTGTTCAGATCATCGAAAGCATCCCAAAAGACAAACAAATCATTTTCACCCCGGATAAAAACCTGGGTGCCTACCTGGTCAAGAAGACGGGGCGCGATATGGTGATTTGGGATGGCGCCTGTATGGTCCACGAGATCTTTTCGAATGAGAAGATCACTAAACTGATGGTCCGCCATCCGGAAGCCCAATTGATCGCCCACCCGGAATGTGAGGAGCATATTCTCGACAAGGCGCATTTCATCGGTTCGACCACTGGCCTGCTCAATTATACAATCAATAATCCAGGGAAGGAGTTCATCGTCGCTACGGAAGCGGGGATCATTCACCAGATGCAGTTGCGATCACCGGAGAAGACGTTTATCCCGGCACCACCAGAAAATACGTGCGCGTGCAATGATTGTCCACACATGAAGCGAAATACCCTGGAGAAGTTGTATGTCTGCATGAAGTATGAGCTTCCGGAGATCCATTTGCCGGACTGGATCATTGAGGAAGGCCGGGCGAGTATTGATCGGATGCTGGAGATTTCGGCAAGGGCGGGGTTATAAATTAGTACTTGAGATAACATTCTTTAGAATTCGTCGTAATAGTAAACAACCTTGCCTTGGAGGTAGATTCTATCTACCTTTGCAGCCCGAAAAATCACACATGATCCGTTCGTTAATCATTGTTATTTCTCTCCTTTTTAGTGCTACTGTGCTTTCCGCCCAGCTCGGCAACGAGTTTGGCGGTTTCCTGGGTGCAGGGTGGTATTTCGGTGATCTCAACCCGGACTTCAGCCTGAATCATCCCGGCCCGGCAGTTGGATTGATAGGCAGACATAATTTTAATGAGCGGATTGGTGTGGCGCTGACGGGCAATTATACGTTTGTCCAGGGCAATGACGCCTGGTCGGATAATCCATATCAAAAAGCTCGAAATCTGAGCTTTCGATCCAATATTTATGATCTCGGTGGTCGTTTTGAATTCAACTTCATGCGCTACAAACACGGCAGTCAGGACTACTGGTTTACGCCTTATGTGTTTGGAGGTATTTCTGTTTTTGTGTTCAACCCCAAGGCAAAACTCGATGGCGAGTGGTATGCCTTGCGCGATTTGGGCACAGAAGGTCAATTCACTGGAGAAGAGTACTATATCCTTCAACCAGCACTTAACTACGGATTAGGTCTGAAGTTTGACCTCAGCTATGAATGGTCGATCAATATCGAGATTGATGCCCGTAAATTGTGGACCGACTATCTGGATGACGTATCTACGGTTTATGCAGATAAGCAGGAAATAGAGGCCTTACGAGGGCCCATTGCAGCTACCCTTTCCGACCGTTCCATTCCTGACACCAGTTTTCCGCAAATCGGTGAACCAGGCAGACAACGAGGTGACAGTCAGAGCAGTGATCTATACGGGATGGTGAAGATCGGTTTGATGTATTATTTTGGTGAAATCCGTTGCCCGGCGATCCTTTATTGATTCGTTTTTTGCACATTACCGTACACAATTGTTGATCTTCCTCATTTAACTCGGTTTCTCATTCAAGAAGGCCCTAACTTTGGTGGTTTATTGATCCAATATCTCACTGATGACTCTGACCTGGTTCTTCTTCCTGATTCATTTGTTTTTTCCTGGGCAAAATCCAGACGACCGCATTGCTACAAGTCTATTATCGAATGGACTATCCGGGCAATCCCAATCCTTTATTATTGTCCTTCAAGATCAGGCAGATCTTCGTGAAGTTCAACTGATCCATGGCAAGAATGCCAAAGGGCAAAAGGCATTTACTCTGCTTCGAGACAAGGCTGATGTAACACAATCCAATATCCTTAAGGTCTTGTCAGACGAAAAGGCTTTCGCTCAACGGTTTTACCTCGTCAATGCTATTCGGTCTTATGGAGACCTTCAACTGATGCGTCGAATTGCATCACTTCCAGAGGTGGCTTTCCTGGTCGCGGATGCTGCTGTTCGGGTAGAACCTGTCGAGGAGGAGGAATCATCCGCAGTTCTGCGGGGAATTGGCGATGTCACCTGGGGAATAGCCAAAATCCAGGCAGACAGTGTTTGGGCCATGGGGTATACCGGACAGGAGGTCGTGATCGGTGGGCAGGATACTGGCTATGAATGGGATAATAAGTCATTGATCAAAACCTATCGTGGATGGGAAAATGGCCAGGTTGATCACGATTATAACTGGCATGATGCTATACACGAACTGAACCCATTGAATGGTGATACTACCAGCAATCCATTGAACAACCCTTGCGGGCTGGATGTAAATGCCCCCTGTGATGACCACAGTCACGGTACACACACGATGGGAACCATGGCGGGCATAGACAGTACAGAGCAAATAGGCGTAGCACCTGGTGCGTCTTGGATCGGCTGCCGCAATATGGAGCGGGGATGGGGATCGCCATCAACCTATATCGAGTGTTTCGAGTGGTTTTTGGCGCCCACAGATTTGGATAATGTAAATCCTGATCCAACCAAAGCGCCACATGTAATCAATAATTCGTGGTCTTGTCCAGAGATAGAAGGATGTGATCCATCCAATTTTGGTCTGATGCAAATGGCTGTTGATAATCTTCGTTCTGCGGGAATTGTGGTCGTTGTTTCTGCTGGGAACAGTGGATCGGGCTGTCATTCTGTAAGCACACCTTCTGCCATCTTTGAAAGCAGCTTTACCATTGGGGCCAGTATGGAAAATGACACGATAGCCGGGTTTAGCAGCCGGGGTCCTGTTTCTGTAGATGGGTCCATGCGGATCAAACCGAATGTCGTGGCGCCTGGAGTCGGTGTCCGTTCATGTGTGCCAGGTGGTGGTTTTGCGAGTTGGGCTGGAACCAGTATGGCTGGTCCCCATGTGGCCGGAGCTGTAGCTTTGTTGATCTCAGCTCGGCCGGACCTGGCAGGTGAAGTAGACGAAATTGAAAACTTGTTGGAATCAACTGCAAGAGTGTTGTTGTCACCAGATACATGTGGAGGTGTTGCCGGTACAATGGTGCCAAATCACGCGTACGGTTGGGGACGGATCAACGTATTTGAAGCGGTGAAACTTGCGCTGGAGAACAGTGCCTTGCACCCAGTTTCAGCAACTCCTTTTCCGAGGATTTGGCCAAATCCTTTCCAGGATCAACTGACCATTCTGTGGGCAGATCAACATCAGGGGAAGGCAGATATCCGCCTGTTTGATCTTTCCGGACATCAAATAGTTGAATGGGTGGCAATGGCGCGGACAGGTGAGCAAACAAACTTGAAGATATCCGGGCTTGTACCCGGTTTCTACATTCTCGAAATACATATTGGCGGGTCCATTTTGGCAAAACAAGTGATCCACTATTGATTGCGTATTGAAACTTGTTGGTTATGCGGTTGATTAATCTGGTCAATAACGAGGAGCTCAAGCAGCGACTGAAAGAGGATTCAACATCGAGGATGACGTTGTCGTTCTATACATACGCCCATATTCTGAACCCTGCCATTTTCAGAGATCATCTCTATTGGCGCTTGAGCCAATGTGGCGTCTATGGCCGCATTTATGTCGCAAGTGAAGGTGTCAATGGCCAGATTTCTGTACCTGAAACCGAACATGAACAGTTTAAATCGGCCATAGATGAGATTGATTTTTTCCGAGGAATCCGGCTCAATTATGCGATAGAGGATGATGGTAAATCGTTTTACAAGCTCATCATCAAAGTGCGTAAAAAGATCGTCGCAGATGGGTTGAATGATGAGACCTTTGATGTGACCAAACGCGGAGGTCATTTATCAGCAAGTGAATTCAATCAACTGACAACCAATCCGGAAACAGTGATTGTCGATATGCGCAATCATTATGAAAGTGAGGTCGGCCATTTTCAAAATGCCATTTTACCCGAGGCGACCACATTTCGTGAGGCATTGCCCATGGTTCGTGATATGTTACAAGAGCGAAAAGACAAGCCGGTCGTGATGTATTGCACAGGCGGTATCCGGTGTGAAAAGGCGAGTGCCTGGATGAAGCACAATGGGTTTGAACAAGTTTATCAACTGGATGGCGGGATTATTGAATATGCCCGACAGGTGGAGCAACAGGGCCTGGAAAATAAATTTGTCGGCAAGAACTTTGTCTTTGACGAACGATTGGGCGAGCGTATTTCTACAGAAGTGATTGCTCGATGTCATCAATGTGGATCGCCCTGTGATACCCATGTGAATTGTGCCAATGATGCCTGTCATCTCCTCTTTTTACAGTGTCCAGCCTGTGCGGAAAAGTATGTTCATACCTGCTCGGAGAAATGTCGCGATTTTAATGTGTTACCGGAGGACGAACGAAAAGTGTTGAGGAAAACAGAAAAGTTCAATGGATCATCCTTTGGAAAAGGCCGATATCGTGCTCACAAACCAGTCGATCTGTTGCAATAGGTGAATTCGTCTAATAAGTCAGCAATTTCATCGAAGGGCATAACAGCTTCATCTCAGACGATGTAGATTTGAGGGGTATGGCACCACTTACAGAAACCATTCGACAAGCGTTTCGATCCATTAAGGGGAATCTGCTCCGCACCATCTTGACCCTTTCCATTATCGCTTTCGGGATTATGGCTCTTGTTGGTATTCTTACGGCAATTGACAGTATCATTTATTCGCTGAGTGACAATTTTTCTTCGTTGGGAGCCAACTCCTTCTCCATCTCACCGAAAGGAAATGAGCTGGGTGGGCGCCATGGGGGTCGCCGATTGAAAGCAGGTGAAGTGGTTTCGTTTGACCAGGCCATGACGTTTAAGGAGCGTTATAAATTTCCGGCTCATGTCAGCGTGTCGTTGACAGGTACGAATAATGCCGAAGCCAAATACAACGACAAAAAGACCAATCCGACTATAAGATTGGTTGGTGTGGATGCGGAGTATCTGTTTGTCAATGGATATGATCTGAACATCGGTAGAAACTTTGTTCCAACCGAAATTGAAGGTAATCATGCGCGTGCTATTATCGGCATGGACATTGTCAACCTCTTGTTTGACGAACAACCCGATAAAGCATTGGATCAGACCATTTTTGTGGGCAACCAAAAATATAAGGTCATAGGCATCCTGAAGTCAAAGGGATCGACGATGAACCAGTCCAGCGATCGGGTTATCATGGTTCCGGTTGCAGCAGTAAAAGAAAGATATGGCACAAATAACACGAATTACAACCTGTCCATAGCTGTTAATCAATCTACCGATCTGGAAGAAGCTACTGATGCCGCTATCGGATTATTCAGGACTGTTCGTGGGTTGCGATTGAATGAAGAAAATGATTTTGAAATTTTCAAAAGTGATGGACTGGTTTCCATCCTTAAAGAGAATACGGTTCAGATCCGACTTGCAGCGATTGGGATTGGCATTATCACTTTATTGGGTGCAGCAATTGGGCTGATGAATATCATGCTCGTTTCGGTGGCTGAACGCACACGAGAGATTGGTGTCATTAAAGCCTTGGGCGCCAAGAATCGGGATATTCTCATCCAATTTCTGATCGAAGCTATTCTGATTTGTCAACTCGGTGGCGTGCTGGGTATTATCCTTGGCATTTTTGCCGGGAATATTGTTTCCATGTTGATTGGGAGCGAGTTCATCATCCCGTGGGCCTGGATGTTACTGGGCATCATCACAACAACTGTCGTGGGGTTAGTGGCCGGATTATATCCAGCTGCAAAAGCGAGTAGACTGGATCCGATCGAGTCGCTTCGATATGAATAGGTACTTGGCTTATTCCAATATTAAGTCAGACTTTCATGTTCGGATCCCGGTTCTGGCTCAGTTGAAGATAAATGCCGGATTGCAGATAGGTTGTCCAATATTTCCACATGCTTTTCCAGTTTGATCCGACTCAAAATGGCAATATTGATCAAAAGGATCACTGAGAATATAAAGAAGATTTGCCCATAGTTGAACTGGCTATTTAAGGGTCCAAGAATAGCCGCTCCTGTTGATATGCCAAGATTGCTGATTCCCATATAGATGGCGAATTGGGTTGCAGCTACAGGGTGCCAACAGATCGCCATTGACGTTGCGAATAAAATGATTAAAACAAGTGTCCGCAATATGTATACTGTCATAATAAAACTTTCCATTGTCAACTGCTTGCCCCAAAAAGAGGGTACTAGACCCATGGCTCCAGAAGTGAAGATTAACGCGATAAAAAGATAAGTCAGACCTGATTTTCTACCAAACCATTTTACCAAATAATTTCCTGAGAAAATTCCGACTACACCGGCAATTAGGCCTGAGAGTGCAGATAGATTTGAAAAATCCTGATCACTCCATCCGAGTTTTTGAATGGTGATCACAGGTGCCATTGCATCAAAGAGGCCGTATGTGATGCCATGTCCAAAGGAGACCAGTGTCAAAAGTATACTTGCCGGGAGAAAAATCACCTTGAGAAGGCTGTTGAAGATGTCTTTCCAGCTTTCCATTTTTAGGTCCAGGGAATAATCAGAAGCTTTTCCAGAAGACCAAGGCAGAAGTCGTTCACCCGGTCTTTCCCGAAAGAGGAGAGGTAATATGAAAAACAGCAAACTAAAACCAGCTGCTACAAAGCAAGTCACTTCCAAGCCAAACTCTGATAAGGTCCACCCAGCGCCTCCAACTGTCAGGGCGGATCCAATGACTTTTCCCCCCCACATATATGAATTAGCTTGAGGTTGTTCATCCAGAGGAAAGATATCAATGGCCATTCCATCGATTGCGACATCAAGGAATGCCGTAAAGGAACTGACTAACACAGCAGCCAGCGTAAAAAGCATAAAATGATCCATTGGCTCGTGAATCAGACCCATTACGAGATAACCCAGAATGGCCCCGAGAAGCCCGAATAAGACCCAAGGCCTTCTTCGTCCCATTGATATGAAACTATACCGATCCATCAGCGGACCTGTAAGAATCTTCAGGGACCAGGGTATTAAAATAGCAGCGATGAAACCGCCGATTGTTGCAACAGAAGCTTTCTGTCCAGCCAAATATGCAGGAATTGCTACCATCATCAAGCCCATCTGAATGCCTTGCGCTGCATAGAGCGCTGTGACGAGGGCGAGCCGTACTAATTTATTCTCGGAAAGTGCAGGTAGCGAAGTGAGTGTAGATGGCATGTATGGTCTTTAAGGTTGCATGAATTTGTTAAAGGTATCAATACCAGGATTTTGACTCAGATTGGAATCTTGAATACCTGAAACTCAATCATGTAAATGATGTAAAGCCCAGCCTCTCTTCGTCTTTAAGCTCAAAATAAGAAGACGACCTGAAATTCAGATCGTCTTCTTGAAAAGCCGGGCAGAATCAAACAGTTAGTTCAAGTAGCTGTACTTTTTTCCAAAGTCCAACATTTGCTGGCTGAAATCTTTGGGTTGGATCACCTTGATATCGATGATCTCACCATTGGCATCGATTTCGGGAACAAGTTCGGGCTGAATGAATCCGTTGTATGGCGGAATATTGAATTTCTTTACCCGATCCAGAACTTCCTGATGAAGCGCCTGGTCAACCTTGACGCCATAGGTCTCAACCAAAGCCTTTCCGCCAAAATAATCACCTTCTGATTTAATGCGTTGTATTTCCTGAAGCAGCTGTCCAAACAGGACACGCAGCTTTTCATAATCCGTGATATTGTAATAGGTTTTTCCGTCCCGTGTCACTTTTTCAATGACATTTTCCGGTTGTCCTTTTTCAAAGACCCATGCAGCGATTAATTGACGGTTGCGCATATGTGCTTCTTCGACATCTTTGCCCGGTTCAATCCGGCGCAATTGTTTCATCAACCCATTGCTGATAAAGCCATCATATTCTGCTTTGCCAACTTCGAGACTGGGTATCAATCCAAGTTCAACCAATTTGGGATCGAGGATAAAATAGAGGCCCACAATATCGGCACGGGCTTCTTCAAGAGTAGAGGCGTAGTTTTTTAGTGTTTCCTTGGGCGTACCCACTCCCGGATTCAGTTTGCCACTGGCATGCCCGATGACCTCGTGAAGTGCCGTGCTCAGTTTGTCACCAAGGCCACCAAATTCTTTTGCTCGGGCAATCTCTTCATCGTCATTTGCGAACTCCTCAAGGATTGCAGCGCCACTCGCTTTTTCATAAGCTTCTGTAATGTTTCCGAGACTGACGGATTTGGATCCATAATGTTCACGAATCCAGTTTGCATTCGGCAGATTTACGCCGATTGGAGTAGAAGGGGCAGCATCTCCGGCTTCACCAACTACATTGACCACATTATAGGAGATGCCTACGACATTGGCCTTTTTGTGTTCAGGTAAAATGGAGCTGTTGTCTTCAAACCACTGGGCATTTTCAGAAAGGACTTTCATCCGGTCGGATGCATCAAAATCCTTAATCTGCACAATATTTTCATATGATCCCCTATACCCGAGAGGGTCATTGTACACTTCCACAAATCCATTGATATAATCGATATCACCTTCAGTAGCCTTAGCCCAGGCGATATTGTAATCATCCCATGTTTTCAGGTCACCCGTCTGATAATATTGGATCAATAATTCAAGGGCTTTTTTTTGCGGCTCATTTTCAGCCACACCAGCAGCGAGTGTCAACCACTTGATGATCTCTTTTATTGCAGGACCATAAAGACCATCTGCCTTGTAAATGTCTTCTTGTAACTGGCCTTTGGCATCACGAATAATTCGGGAATTTAATCCGTGGGATATAGGGTTCTTTTCTCCTTTTTTAATCCGCTTGGCATAATAGGATTCTACTTCTGCTTGTGTGATATCCGGTGCATAAAAGTTGGTAGCGGATTGAAGAATGAGATCTCCTTCAGCATCCAGACTGACCTTTTTTGTATCTATTTGTGGATCGAACATCGCGGACAATACTTCTTCTGACAAGGTTGAATTACTTGCAGAAAGCAGACCCTCAAAATAGGTGCGTGAGAAACCCGGATGGAATTTGTCATTGCTGTAATGATGATGGATGCCGTTGGAAAACCAGAACCGTTTGGCATAGGCCATCACTTGAAGCCATTCCGGAGAAGATTTATCACCATCGTATGTGCCGATGATAGTTTCCAGCGCCTTGCGGATGGCCAGGTTGTGGCGATAATTCTGATCGTAAATGATATCCCGGCCCGCAAGACCGGCCTGATTGAGATAGTATGCCAATTTTTTCTGTTGGAGAGACAATTTATCCCAGCCAGGTACCTGATATCGAAGGATGCGCAAGTCGGCAACGGTATCGGCCACCCATTCAAATTCGGGTTCAGTAGCAGTTGAATCGGTCTCCTTTACAGGTTGGTCACATTGATAGAAACTACCAGATACCAATACGAGGAATAGGAAATAAAGGCCTTTTTTCATGGTGATAAGGGTCATTGATTGTATTGGTGAAGATAAGGATTTGTCGGTTTTTGGGAATAAAATTCCAAATCTCAAAATCCAAATAACAAATAAATCCAAAACACAAAATACACATGTTCAAAACAAGTGAATCTTGAACAGTACCCCTCGATTTTATATGGTTCAATATTATCTTCCTTTCCCAAATGAAAACATTCTTAGAAGAAATAACTTCCGTTTTCCGCCTTCGGACTTCCGTCTTCTTCACCGCCCCAAAGTCTCATTTCACCACATAGGCTAGAGAGTTTCACAGCGTTTTACCTCGCTTAAGTGCATTCGTTTCTTGTACCTGACGTTCATCAGTTTGTGAGTTTGTGCTTCGCTCCGAGTGCTCGGAGCTTCGCAGTTTGGACTGCGCTGTTCGAACCAACATTCAAACTTTCAGATTTCTGACTTTTGAAATAACGCAAGAACCCATTAACGCCTTTTCGTCAGAATCACTGATTTGCACGGATGATCGGATTTCACGGCAAGGTCAAGAGTTGTTATTTCGACTTTTCACTTTCCGACTTCTGGGTTTGATTTGACCCAACGCCCAACGCCCAATGCCATCCCTCATGCCTGATCCCTCGAAATAACGCAATAACGAAATATCCTAATAACGCCTCCTCCCTTTTCCCAATATCTTAACATATACCCAAAATGCCTTAACAGCATGATAAGACCGAAAGAAGGCCCATCTTCGTCTTACTAAAAACGACCCGACCATGAAAGCTTATTACACCTTCCCGATCCTGCTGATCCTGTTGATGGGAGCGTGTCGCTCTCCTCAGCGGTTCTATGAAAAAGGAAAATACGCCAAAGCAGTTGACGAAGCGCTGGCACTGGTCCGGAAAGGAAAAGCCGAGGATAGTGATATCCGGACTCTGGAACTGGCTTTCAACCAAATGAACACCAAGGATATCAGTGAACTGGAGAAACTATTGAATAGCCCCTCACCTGACCGTTGGGAAAGCATGCTTCCCGTTGCAAATCGGATTGATGAGCGCCAAGAGTGGATCAAGCCTTATATGCCCATCAAAATGCCACGCTCTGGCGTACCTGTGACATTGCGTTTATATCCATTGCGTGATTTGATTCCACAGGCGCAGATCAAAGCTGCTGAGCGAAGGGTAGTGCTTGGAGAACAAGCACTTGACAAAGCAGAACAAGGCGACAAGCAAGCAGCGAGAGAGGCATATAACCACTTTTCCAAGAGCCTGTCATTTCGGCCGGGGGATGCGCCCACGCGCAAACTGCAGGACCGCGCAGAAGTTCTGAGTTACAGTTACATGCGCTTGCAAGTCGATAATGCAGCCAGAGCGTTTTTGCCAGGTGGTTATCGTGTCCAATTGGAAGAAACCTTTATGTCTTCAGTGGATCACCGCTGGTTGCGCATCCTTCCTGATAATGACCCATGCAAGGATTGTGATCTGGAAACAATCATTGTCGTGATGGATGTCGATGTGAGTCCGGATGGAGTAGAAGAGCGCAAACGCCGGGAACGGAACTCCGTCGAGGATGGATTTCGGTATGCGTTAGACAAGAATGGAAATGTCATGAAGGATACTAGCGGAAATGATATCAAAATCACTGTTTACAAGGAAGTTTGGGCTGATGTATTTGAAACACGTCAGTTTAAAGCGGCTCGACTGGAAGGCATGATGGAAGTGCGGGACTTGCGAACAGGTAAAGTTCTGCGCCGTATCCCGGTTGCTGCTGAAACTCAATTCAGGGCTGAAAGCGTCTGGTTTCAGGGTGACAAACGTGCGTTGGACCCGAAAACTGTCAAGCAGTTAAAAAACCATCCCGTGCCCTACCCTGATGAGCAGGCTATCCTTACTGATGCAGCGGATCTATTTCGACAAGAGATTGGTCGATTGGCAAGAGAACACAGAAAGTTGTTTCTCTAAAAGAACATGTGTGAACAGATGAATCACCCGTTCGATCAGGTATCGAACGGGTGATTTTTATTTGGGAAAAGCCTCCATTGGCACCTTTTTAAAAAGCTCTTTCAGATCATCGATAAATCCCGTACTTTCAACGACCGTTAATGAACCATGTATTATGCGGAAGTGGACCATCTGGGCACTCTTCTCTTTCTATCTTTTGTCTGCATTCCCTTTGCAGGCCCAGTTGGATAGTATCCACTGGATACCGCCTTGCCACGCAAGGGATACACGGGGGCAACAATACCTTTACCTGACCACGCCCGAGGCTGTCCCCTTTTCTGTGACCATTTCCACAGGCACAGGAGGTCCAATTGTTGATGGTAGTGGAGTTGCACTAAGCACGATTACATTGTCGAATGCAGCCCCGGTGCGCGTTTATATTGGCAATGGTGATGCATTTCCACTGGATAACCTGGTTACGCTCACACGGGTTAATCAGTTGCATCAAGCACTCAATGACAAAGGCATAAAGCTCTCGGCCTCCAAACCGTTTTATGCCAATTTCCGCACACGAACTACAGATCAGGCTGGCTCATTAACGGCCAAAGGAACGGCGGCTTTAGGCACATCATTCCGAATTGGGCATGTATTCAATTCTGTAGTGAATGGGTCAAATACAAATAATCGCTCCAATTTTTTTGGGCTAATGGCAACGGAGGATAATACGGTCATTACGGTTTCCGGATTCTCTCCTGGGATCGGTTTGGAAACAGGGTCCGGAATTGTCTATCCGGTAGGGTCGTATCAGGTCACCTTGCAATCAGGACAATGCTATGTGGCTAGTGTGTATATCGATCAGAACAAACCACTCATCAATGAAAATGGGTTGATGGGTTGTTTGGTTGAATCTACATATCCTATTGTGGTGAATTGTGGTACCTGGTTGGGTTCTCCATTCAATTATAATTTCAAGGATATCGGTATTGATCAGATCGTCCCTGTGTCACAAGTCGGTAAGGAATATGTGACGATTCGAGGCGATGGTCATGATCAGTTGGAAACACCCATTGTCATTGCGACTGAGGATGGAACTGAAGTATTTGTCAATGGAGCAGCGATCCCAATTGCTGTGTTG
>JAHEAU010000329.1 GCA_024642625.1 Lewinellaceae bacterium | reverse complement strand
TGCCTGCAGAAACAACAAGACCTGACAACGTCAGGGTGCAATCATTTCTATCAATGATCTCAACAGAATAGCTACCCGGCAAAAGATTCGAAAATATTGTCCCGGTTTGCCAGGCTCCATTCCCCAATCGATATGCAAAAGGTGGATTGCCACCTAGAACTTGAGTCACCATCAATTGACCATCCGCATCTCCCGCACATCGCTCGGGATCGATCTCGATCTCGGCGGATAAATTGGTGTACATATATTTCCGGATCACCAGGCTATCGCAGCCCAATTGGTTGACCAGAAATAACGTATCTGACACCGGCCCACTGGATTGGCACAACGTCACCGTATCTCGACTTTCAGTAAATGCTACCCACGTCGTTTCTGTCACTCGAACCGTATCACAAAATGGTCCAGGAATCGTCTGGGTCATGATGCCGACCTGCGCCAGATCACAACTGGTTTTCTGGACAAACTGGGTATCTACTCCGATATAAATGATCGATGTCCACACTGTGCTGTCGCAGCCCCATTGATTAACCAAAGTCTGAATGTCATAAACTTCATTTGCCTTATCGCAGGTGACGCCCTCTACCAAAGTGGTATCCGATAATTGCAAATTAACCTGGGTAATAATGGTGCTGTCACAACCATTCATATCTGTGAATACATTGACAAATACACCCGCTTGTGCAGCCTGGCATGTCGTGCCCATAATCCAGGTTGTATCCAATGGTGAATATGTATATTCTGTGATAAACAAACTGTCGCAAGGGCCCGAGATTACCGTTAGCGTATCTGAATATGGAGCCCCTTGTCCACAGATTTGCACTTGATTTGTCTCCTGGTAAATCCCAGAAAATGTTGTCATTATATAGACCGTGCTATCACATCCAAGATAATTTGTCAAATGCAGCGTATCCAATCCCGCTTGCAATGGATCGCAGGTGTATAACTGCAGATATTTACTCGATGATGAAAGTAAGCTTGTCTGCGTAATGACCAGACTATCACAGCCAAATCCATTTTGAAGGAAAACGGTATCAATTCCGACCTGAGCCGGATCGCAACTACCTGCTAACAAGACCTTCTGATCTGAAGGCAACAATGTTGTTGTCGTAATTCTCAAACTATCACAACCAAACTGGTTTTGAAGAAAGATGGTATCCATCCCGGCGAAAAGGGGATTACATGTAGATGCCATGAGTTGGATCGTATCGGAGGGCGCGAGTAAAATCGAAGTGATCGTTACCGTTTCACATCCTTCAACAGTAACACTGGTCGTGTCTGACCCGACGAGCGATGGATCGCAGGTCCAGCCGGATTGAATCAATGTATCCGATGAAGTCACCTGGTAGAAAAAGGCACTCGTCTGGACGATATTACCACAACCATCCGTAGCGGTAAATGTGACTGGAATAATCGCTGGAGAATAATCACCATTGAAGTTGTTTGACCAGGTCAGCGGGTCGCAATCGTCTTCTGCATACGCCCCACCAAGAATTAATAACCAGGCGCCCATGTCACTGACAGGATCCGGTGGACAATAAACTGTGAGATCTGAAGCGGGGGTAAGTAACGTTGGAGCCTCCAGGTCCTGGATAATAAATTCAACAAGGAGCGCATTCGTATTGCCGCAGCCATCTATGATCGAAAAAGTCACAGGCGTAGATCCACAAAGGCCCGTCGGTTCCTGGAGGTAATCTGCTGACCACTCAACATCAGGATCGCAATTATCTTCAGCGATGCCGCCTCCATTACTCAGAATCCAATCATAAAACTGAGATAAATAATCATCCCCGCAATTGGAGTAAAAATTGTCGGGTTGGGCCAGGAAAACTGGCGGCTGGGTATCCTGAATAGTGATCTCCTGTTCGGCCGTACTCGTATTGCCGCACTCGTCTGTAAAGGTCCAGTTCCGTTGGATGGTCATCTGGCAGCCTTGTTGTTGCGTATCCTCCTCGAACTCCATTTCCACCTGCATCGAGCAATCATCTGTCACTTGCAGATCATCAGGAGGAGGGATGGGGTCATCACATTCCAATAACAAGGGTGAGGGGGGTATATAGCCGATTGTTGGAGGTTCACTATCCTGTGGGCAACCCCACAACGTGATATCATCCAGAAGTACACCACCTGCAGTCACTGGACCCGTCCCTGTAAAACTCAAGTTTGCTGTAGTCGCTTGTGCAATGAACGAATAACACTTCTCCAGCCAGCCATCTGCACCATTATTCGTAGCGGTGAATGATTCGTCCAACCAGGCACCATTAGCCACTTCCACCTGACAATTGGCAGAAGGGGCACCCGCATTTTTTGCATACCAAAAGACTAAGGTATAGGTATACCCGACGGTCATACCGGTCAATGTCTGGCCAAAACTACCCGGAGTATTTCCATGCAGATCAATAAATTGAGTAGCACCGTTCGGATTTCCACTAGCCCAATTGCTGTAATTCGGTCCGAGCACATCAATGGATCCAGAGTACACGGTCCAGTCGCAAAACATTTCACCGGGGAAATAGACGATGATCGGATTTGCATAAGGCGGCGCCTCAAAATCACCACAAGGCAAATCAATTTCAACCGGATCGCCACAACAACAATTACCTGAAACACATGCTGGTTGCGCCTGGATAAGTGATGTGACAATCAACAGGCAAATAAGGCACAGATAGTCTAGAAGGCGATTCATGACCGTTAAAATACAATGAACTTTTGTGGGAAGGGTAATGAAACCACTTCCATTCCTCAGGCATCTCCTACCTTTGTCCAAAATCAGATCAATTATGACGACCATTGCCACCCAAACCAGGCATAACTTCTCTGCCGGTCCCGCCATTTTACCCAAGCAGGTTTTTCAGGAAGCAGCCCAAGCTTGTCTCGATTTTAATGGCAGTGGCTTGTCACTTCTGGAAATGTCTCACCGAGGTGCTGATTTTGTAGCTGTCATGGATGAGGCCTTAGCCCTTGTTCGTGAGATCCTGGAACTGCCCGATAATTATCACGTACTTTTTGTGGGCGGTGGTGCCAGTAGCCAATTTTTCACTGTCCCAATGAACCTCCTGGATGAACACACCATGGCTGCCTATGTCAATACGGGCACCTGGGCAACAAACGCAATCAAGGAAGCACAAGCATTTGGCCAAATCGAAGTCGTAGCCAGTTCAGAAAGCGATCAGTTTCGCCACGTACCAAAAGATTATCCTGTCCCCGCGGATGCAAAGTACCTGCATCTGACATCAAACAATACAATCTACGGAACGCAGCTGTTTGATTGGCCTGAGACCAACGTACCCATCGTTTGCGATATGTCTTCGGA
>JAHEAU010000093.1 GCA_024642625.1 Lewinellaceae bacterium | reverse complement strand
CGGGAGGAAGTCCACCAGATTAGTGATGAAATGGAAGATTCAGTTGACCCGGTTGATGTTGGTTCATTTGTTCGTCTTCGCAATGGGGGTGCAGTTGGAGAAGTTCTGCGCATTGAAAAGGGAAAAGCTGAGATTGCAGTTGGAGCTCTAAAGATGATTGTCGATTTCAGGGATGTCCAAGCCGTTCGTGAACCACTTTTTATTCGCAACAGACCGAGTGTTTCGATGGGAAACACGGTTCAGGAATATGGCTCAACCAAGCTGGATATTCGAGGGTTCAAACTTGAAGAAGCGAAAAGGGTCCTGGAACTTTTTCTGGATAAAGCATTGCTGAGCTCCGCGCGGCGTATTGCCATTTTGCACGGCAAGGGGACAGGCGCCCTGAGAAAAATGGTAAAATCTACAGCCCGCAGTTATAAGGATATAAAGGAAGTGGGCTCGGCAGGAGAAGATGAAGGTGGAGAAGGTGTGACCATCATCAAATTCTGATGGTCACACCTTGTGAATTAACTAAAGATCTCGACTCCGCCAAAATGGAAACTGCCCTCGATCATGGCGTTCTCATCTGAATCAGAACCGTGAACGGCATTTTCACCAATGTTGGTGGCATAATTTGCACGGATTGTGCCTGCCTCAGCCTTACTTGGATCTGTTGCACCGATCAGTGTCCGAAAATCATCAACTGCATTTGCCTTCTCCAGGATGGCAGCTACAATTGGGCCCGAGGACATAAATTCAACAAGCTCGCCGTAGAAAGGACGCTCCTTGTGAACAGCATAGAATTCACCAGCTTTTTCAGCCGAAAGTTTGGTGTATTTCATGGCAATGATCTTGAACCCTGCAGCGTTGATCTGTGCAAGAATAGCTCCGATATGTCCGTTTCTGACGGCATCCGGCTTAATCATTGTGAATGTGCGATTTCCTGACATGAATTATGATGTTTTTATTAATATGTGCAAATAGCGGTGCAAAGGTAGCCATTGCCTTGTATCTCTGTCAAGGAACGAACTAATTTTGCAGTAAATTGGAAAACCCTCACTTTCGTGTTAATATGGAGATTCAGGAACTGGTTTATTATTTGGAAGTCCCTAGAGATATCGTCATTGTTTCACATCGTAATCCGGACGGAGATGCTGTGGGTTCAACTTTGGCAATTGGAAGGTTGTTGCGTAAGGCAGGGCATACGGTTCATATGATTTTACCGTCTGAATTTCCTCCCTTCTTCAATTGGATGCCGGATATTGACCGTGTTTGGATCTATGATATTCGCACTGAAGAATCTGTCAAAGTGCTCAAGGAAGCAGATTTGATCTGGATGCTCGACTTTAATTCTTTGGATAGAATCGACAAAATGGGTGAAGAAATTCATCACAGGGTTGATGCCAAAAAAGTGCTCATTGACCATCATCTCGATCCTGAACCCATTGCTGACCTCATGGTCTCTGAAGTTCAGGCATCAAGTACCTCTGAGCTGGTCTACGATTTCATTCAGGATGCAGGTTGGGGGAATCAGATTGATTTGGAAATGGCCACTTCACTGATGACCGGGATATTGACGGATACGGGCTCGTTCAAGTACAACACCCGCCCTGTATTGTTCCATAAAGTGGCAAATTTGCTTGGACTCGGCATTGATTTGAATGAATTACAGATAAAAATTTTCAACACCCTTCCTGTCAAATTCCTCCGCATACTTGGTTATTGCTTGCACAAGCGGATGGATATCATTGACGAGTATCATACAGGTATTATTTCACTTTCAAAAGAAGACTTTGAACGGTTTGACATCCAACGTGGTGATACAGAGGGTATTGTGAATTATCTCTTGATGATTCAGGAAGTTAAATTTGCCATTCTTATCACAGAGCAACCGACAATTGTAAAGTTGTCATTCCGATCAAAAGGCGAGTTTTCAGTCCAGGAATTTGCTCGTGACAACTTCAAAGGAGGCGGGCATAAGAATGCTGCTGGTGGTGCGACTTACGGAACATTATCAAAAACCGTAAAAAAAGTGAAATCTTTGCTGCCGCTATACGAGAAATCATTGAAATCTGCCTAATACAATATTTATGCGTCAATCATTCTTATTCCTTGGAATCGCCCTGATGGTGTCCTTGGGTTCATGCAAACAATCGGAAGCTGGATTTACTGGCTTGACTAAAAGTGGGTATCCATATACCATCCACGATGACAAACCAGGAGACTCGCCGAAAATTGGAGACAAAGTTCGCTTTTTTGAAACCATTCGGATTAATTCGGACTCTGTCATTTTTAGTCAGGAAATGACGGTTGTTCTACCTGAAGGAACACAGGTTGCCAATCCACCACCTGCGAACTACGAATTACTTTTCTTACTCTCAGCGGGGGATACTGCTTCAGTCTATGTGTTTGATACGCTCCTGAGTCGCATCCCGAATCTCACAATTGCCCTTACAGATACCTTGATTTACGATATTGGTTTCAAGGAAATTGTTCAGTCAAAAGAGGACCTAGACAAGGAAATGCAGGATTCACAAGCAAAAGAAGAATCCGTTAAAGCACGTGTGAATGAAGCCACTCAAAAGTACCTGAGAGGGGAGTTGAATGACATTCTTCAAACCACACCTACAGGCCTCAAATATGTTATTAACGAGAAAGGCTCTGGTAAAATGCCACAACCTGGTCAAACACTTGCAGTCCATTACTATGGAACGCTCATGGATGGTACCATGTTTGATAATTCCTACAAACGTGGTGAGCCATTCGAGTTCCCATTGGGTGGAGGACGAGTTATTCCAGGATGGGATGAAGGTTTGGGTTTTGTCTCTGAGGGTGGTTCTGCTACCTTGTTCATTCCGTATGCATTGGCATATGGTGAAGTGGGAAGCCCTCCAACAATTCCACCGAAAACAGATCTTGTTTTCTATGTGGAGTTGGTGAAAATCAAGTAATCTGCTATCTTCACCCTACAGGACGCCGTTCCTTTCTGCAGGTTCTTCTGTAGAGGAACGGCGTCTTTATTTAGATCCGCATCGGGTATTATTTTAATCACAAACTATTGTTGACATGGAAATGTTGGCCATAGTATACTAAGGAGGAACGACTATGACTTATGATCAATTATCCCACCTCAAGACCAGATTGGACGCGATAAGGGGGTATCTTTGACGTCGATCGCCGACGTCTTATAATCGAAGACAAAGAGCACATGACAATGGACCCGGCTTTCTGGAATGATCCAGAAAAAGCTGAGGAGGTCATGCGCGAATTACGGACCCAAAAAAAATGGGTTGAAGACTATCAAGCCCTCGCCCGATTTGTTGAGGATACCGAAGTCCTATTCGAATTCAATAAAGAAGGAGAAGCTTCTGAAGCGGAAGTTGATGAAGCATATCAGCGCGCCCTGGATCAACTTTCTGATGTAGAGTTTCGCTTGGCAATGGATCAACCCGAAGATGAATTGGGTTGCATCCTTGAAATCAATGCCGGAGCCGGAGGGACGGAGAGTTGCGATTGGTCAGAGATGCTCATGCGCATGTACGTCATGTGGGCCGAGAAGAATGGCTATAAACTCACAGAACTGAACCGACAGGATGGCGATGTAGCCGGTATAAAATCTGTAGAGATTGAGATTCAGGGTGATCATGCATACGGAATGCTCAAGGGCGAAAATGGTGTCCACCGTCTTGTGAGAATCAGCCCATTTAATTCTCAAGGGAAACGGATGACTTCTTTTTCTTCTGTGTTTATTCACCCGATGATCGATAACAGCATAGAGGTTGAAGTGAATCCTGCAGATCTTGAATGGGATACTTTTCGCTCCAGTGGTGCGGGGGGCCAACACGTCAATAAAACGGAATCTGCTGTTCGAGCACGACACTTACCTTCAGGAATTGTTGTTGAATGCCAGCAAGAACGGTCTCAACACATGAACCGGGAGAAGGCCTTGCAAATGTTAAAATCCAAGCTCTATGAAAAGGAAATTGAGCGAAAGATGGCAGAGCGGGAAAAAGTCGAAGCCGGCAAAATGAAAAACGAATGGGGTTCCCAAATCCGTTCATACGTCCTGGACGACAGACGGGTAAAAGATCATCGAACGGGGCATACCAACAATAACACTGATGCCGTCCTGGATGGGGATATCGGTGGGTTTCTCAAGGCCTGGCTTCTTGCTCGTCAGCAGGTAGATTCGAATTAGGTTTACATAGACATTCATCTACCCATGCTCCGTAAATATCATTTACAGTAGCATCCCAACCAAGAATACAGGGCACCTCATAAGGGTGCCCTTTTTCTATCGCATTTCGCAATGCTGATTCGTGACTACTTCGAGTCTTGAACAGAGCAATCCATTCTACACCATCCTCTAGCTTCTCTTTCCAGGTATACACGCTCCTGACGGAATGCAAATTGAAACAGGCCGCCAACCTACTAGTAACAACTGCCTGGCCCAGTGCCAAAGCAGATGCTTCATCTGGGAAGGTTACGTAAATTATTCTGATAGACATAAGCGATAATCAATTCACGTAGAAACGAATAGAGGAGTATACTGAAGGTAAGTATCTGCAGATAAAAAGATGCTTTTGCAGGCAGGACCAGACAAAGCGGAAACAGAATAAAGACAAGTCCTGCAAGCGTTTTTGCCCATGTGAAGTGTGTGATTCGTTCCGGATTTGGAGGTATGAAAGTTTTGATAAAAATAACAACATAGCGGATCCATCCGGCACCCATAATCCACCACGGTCCGAGCTCCGACTTCCAGATGATAAAGCTACAGGTCAAAACAAAAAAAGCATCCACCTCCTCATCTAATAGGGCTCCAAACCTGGATGATCCTCCAAACTTTTTTGCAATCCTGCCATCGACCACATCCAGAGTAGCAGCTATCCAAAACAGAGTAGCGAGTGTGACCATGTCGCAATCGGACCAGCACAAACCAACTATAATTAAAATGGCCAGACGAGTAGCGGTAACACCATTTGCAATCAACCTGGAGTGGGGTCGAAGCCAAAGCCCACTCCCAAGAATGAACAGACTTAGAAAATGTGCAAACACAACCAAGAAAAAGATAGGAGAAAGCCCATCAATAAACAAACCCCCACTGGTTATAATGATCAGTATGGCCTGGCGGATGGGCCATCTTTCCAGATAGGCTTCAGCAGTATTCATTGATCATGGTTTTTAGCGTAGATGTCACCTGAAATCACTTGGTTACCATGAGAAGATAATGCATGGATCAATTCCAATCTGGATCGATAGGTCGTAAATCGCAAACGATGCTGTTCACGTAATGAATAATTGAATGTATAGTTACCGAGAGCCTCCAATCGATCGAGTAATGCCCAGGCAGCGTCCAGATCCTGACTGAAAAATTCAACAGACAAATGGGGGAGGGGTTGGTGAAGTCCTTCAAGAACATCTAATTCATAACCTTCCACATCAATCTTGCAGAAAACAGGTAAACCATAATCTTTAATGAGATCATTCAATGTTATAGTCTCGATGATGACCTTCTCATTCCAGCTTTCGGCTCTTGAAGAGAAACTAGCCATATAGGTTTGCCATGCTGGTTCACGAAGCGTGCTTATGGTCGGTGAAGCAGAATTAATATGAAGTATGGCCGTACCGGCTTGTTTTGCCACCCCGACGGGCAATATGCAAATAGTTGGATCATTGTCAAAACGCGATCGCAATTCACGAATACATCGTGGTTGCGGTTCCACAGCAATGACACGAGCGCCAAGTTTCTGCCAGACAGCCGTGCGATTTCCCAAGTGGGCGCCTAAATCAAAGCAGAGATCGCCTGGTTGAATGAATGGCTTGTAAAAAGCTTTCATCCGGCGCAAATTGCCAGGTTTCCAATAATAAATTGCTCGCGATCTCATCATCCCGAACCAGGCACGTAGTGGTCTGGTTATATTGAACATGACTCTAGAATAATGTGGCGATAACGCAACCACCCACTTCGAAACCCAGCTTGGACCGCATTGCCGCCTCTCAATGCCAAAAGATAGGGATGAATAGTTGTCAAACGTTTGAATCGTTTGTTGAACAGTGCGATCCATCGATCGCGAGGCCGATCTTTTTCCACATATCCCGTCAGGTCTTCATTCAAAATGAGCTTGAAGCCATTTTTACCAGCCAGTTGGGTGAGTCGGGTTTTGTCCAAAAGATGACCCGCCTTCCAACAAGATAGGTAATCTTGTACGTCATCTGGGAATGGGAAGTTGGCGTCATGGACTTCTGGCTCAGGAAACGTATCGATCAACACCAATTTTCCATTTGGCCGAAGAACTCGTTTGACTTCTCTAAAGAATGATTCGGGATCGGAACTATGCACAAATGATTCTATCGCAAAAGCAAGATCAAATTTTTGTGACCAAGTGGCCGATAATTGATGAAAATCCGCAGCGAGTACTTCAAACCCCAATTGATGTTTCCCCTTTATGCGGTTTGCCATTGCCGCTTGTCGAGGGCTCAGGGTGATTCCATAAAGTCGTAAGGTATCTGGTATTCTTTTCTTTAAATAGGCAAGAGTGGCGCCTGTTCCACAGCCTAAATCCAGTACCATCTGAATCTCGTTTTGATCATTAAGGATGCGGGTCAGGATCAGGCTGTTTGTATAGTTTGAAGCGTCAGTAGAGGTAGTAACACCAGGCCCCCAAAGTGATGCATGAATATTATGTGTACCACCCGTTTTGCCAAACATATTGAACAACATGGTGTTCCTATCATAATATTGAGTGACTTGTTTGGAATGGGTTGTCTTGCTCATTAACCTTACATGTGTCTCTAATGTAGTTTTTTTAGCACATTTGCCAAATGGAAAAACAGGCTGAAGTCATCATCCCGACGAGGTGGGGCAACTTCAACATGATTGCGTACGCCGATCATGAGACTGAGAAGATGCCTCATTTAGCTATGGTGCATGAAAAATTCTCTACAGAACGACCTGTTATCGTTCGCATTCATTCTGAATGTTTGACTGGGGATGTTTGGGGTTCTCACCGTTGTGATTGTGGGGATCAATTGTCAAAAGCTATGGAAATTACAGCTCTCAACGGGGGAATCATCGTCTACTTAAGGCAAGAGGGGAGAGGTATTGGTATTATCAATAAAATTAAAGCCTACCGCCTTCAGGATGCCGGGCTGAATACCATTGATGCCAACATCCATCTTGGTTTTGAAGCGGATGAACGATCATACGAGATCGCAGTGACCATTCTTAAGGATCTAGGTGTAAATCGCATCCGATTATTGACCAACAATCCGGAAAAAATTGACGCGTTGACCAATCAAGGAATTGAAGTTACAGAACGGATTCCTTTAATTATTCAACCTCAATCCGGAAATGCAGAGTATCTCAGGACCAAGCAGGATCATATGGGACATTTGCTGGGTCTGAAATGATTGCGATGGAAGCAAGCACACTTTGGCATATCAATCCTTCACATTCGTTGATCAGAATGCAGGCTTTACCTGTTCCTCAGGATGACGAGTGTGTTGTTCAGACTTGTTTCTCTATGGTCAGCATGGGGACCGAACGCTTAATCTGTCGTGGAGGGATTGGACCTTCGGCTTATCAACGAATGAAGGTGCCTTACATGCAAGGAAACTTTTCTTTTCCGTTGACCTACGGGTACTCCATGTCAGGTGAAGTCATTGATGGCCCACGTGAATGGATCGGAGAACGCGTCCATGCTATGCATCCACACCAGGATGTTTGTGTGATCAATGCCAAGGACTTAACAGTAATTCCAGATAGTGTACCAATGGATAGGGCTGTTTTGGCCAGCAATCTGGAAACCGCAGTTAATGGAATTTGGGATGGCCAGCCCATGATTGGCCAACGAATTCTGGTTATTGGATATGGATTGATCGGTGCAATGGTAGCTCAGTTGTTGAAATCGCTTCCTGGTATAGAACTTGCGATCAAAGAACAAAACCCATTTCGGATAAACCTCGCGCGAAACAAAGGCCATGTAATTATTGAAAATGATCATGATTTTGGTATGCCATTCGATCTTGTTTTCCATACCAGTGCAACTTCGGAAGGATTACAATGGGCTATTGATGCATCAGGCCCGGAAGCGAAGATCATTGAAATGAGTTGGTTTGGGCAGCAGGAAGTAAAACTGGATCTCGGCGCAGATTTTCATTTTGGCAGAAAACAGATTCGCAGTTCACAAGTCTCCCGGATAGCAAGACCAGCGCAATCTCAATTTGATTATCACCGACGAAAAGCCCTTGTCTTTCGCTTGCTGGCTGACCCCATTTGGCAATCCTTCTTGGGCAAAGGCATTTCATTCGCAGACAGTGCTTCATTCTTTGATGAGTTTCGCCAGAAGCCCATGGATGATTTAAATGTCTACTTTCAATATCCCTAAAGTACGACAACATGTACGAACTGACAGTGTCTGATCATATCATGATAGCTCATTCGTTGAAGAACCCCTTTTTTGGACCTGCTCAAGGGGTGCATGGGGCTACATTCACGGTACATGCCGGGTTCTCGACCCCCGAATTGACGGCTGAACAAGTCGTATTGGACATTGGTCAAGCCATTTCTGTACTCAAGGATGTGCTTGCTGATCTCAATTATAAAAATCTGGATGACATACCTGAATTTGCTGGTCAATTGACAACAACTGAATTTCTAACAAAATATATCCACAGTCGGGTCAGTGAACATGTAGCCAGCTTTTTTCAGGGAACGTTGAAGATTACCCTGGAAGAATCTCCAATTGCACGGGCAAGTTATTCGGCACCCGTTAACACCTGATCGTGACCATCCACTTCAGAGCTCCGAATCCAGATGCATTTTCCTCGGGAGGTAATCTTTACAATCGTCACTTGGCGCTTTCATTACGCGAATTGGGTCAGGATATCACATTTCAATCCAAAGCATTCGGGCCATCGGAAAAGCATGATTTCATTTTGTGGGATACCTTATTTCTTTCTTCTCTTCTAAAGGCTTCAACCACTGAAGTTGGTCAATCTGTCTTAATCGTCCACAGCGATCAAGCACCCTTTTATCAGCATCTCTCACAACTTGTTAACAGCCCGCTTAAATTTATTCTTCCAGGCCAGTATATGGCTGAAGTCCTCTTCGCAAATGGTGTTTCACCTGAACGATGTTATATTTTGGAACCTGGGTTTGAAGGTGCCCTTCCTGTGAAGTCCTCAGTAAATCAACTGCCAATCAAATTGATCTTGATTGGAAACTTGACATTTGATAAGGGCATTATTGAATTTCTTCATGCCATCCAATCAATCCGGATAGCCAACACTGGGTTATTTTCTTTGCATATTTATGGCGATGACCGGATTGACCCGGATTATGCAGACCAATGTCATCGCGCTTTGGAACTTGGAAGCCTGAAAGAATGGATCACTTTTCAAGGTGTAGAATCTCATGACCAATTGATGAATAAATTGGGCGAATATCATGGGATGCTCTCTGTTTCACCAAGAGAAACTTTTGGCATGGCAATCCGTGAAGCCAGGATGGCGGGGATTCCTGTATTAGGCGTTCATGGTGGGAACATTCCCAATTTGATCCAACACAAGGAGGACGGACTCCTTTTTCAGTCGCGAGACCTCCTCGTTGAATACCTCCTTGTCCAACTTCGTGATCCTGGACGTTTCCTTCATAGATTGACGTCATTTCACCCTGGAATCATCGTTGCGGCTTCCTGGATTGACCAGGCAAATCGTCTATTATCCTGGCTACATTCTTCTCAGGCCACTGCTATAGTTTAGATTCCTGATTTATGAATGTACTCTGGATGCCGCGTGCCCTGTTTTGATTGAAGCAGATATCGAATCAGGGAATAGACCCCTTCATGTCTCCAGGTAATAGAGTCCTGAACCGCCGGGACCAATCCTGGAACAAAGTCGAGCGGAGCTAGCAATCGATCAAATTCTGCATTCTTGGAAATGACATGGATGGGAACTGCAAAATCATTGATCTGATCCCAAATTTGATGCTCCATTGCTGGAGGCTGATGGTCTCCGATAATAATAAACAGATCATTGTCTGACGCCTTTGTTTGGATGAATTGTTCCAGAAATAGCCACTCATATTCGATGCAGGCAAGATAACGATCCATAATGTCCGCATCCAGACTACGTTCAACAGGATATGGACAAGTTGTTACCTCGTTCAATGCCAAATAGTTTGTGCGTAAAAGCGGAGGAGGAAACCAGGGCGCATGGCTGTCTAGTGTTATGAAGAATAGAAAATGCGGCAATGAGTCAGCTTTTATCCGGCTATCCCAGACATATTCAAGAGCGAATTGGTCCGGGATTCCGCCCATTGAATTGAATGCATATCCTGTATACGGAATGTCGGGAAAGAGCACCCAGTCGTCAAATTCATGAAAAGCAGCCACTTTGGCATATGGGATCAGTGAGTCGATTTGGGCATTCGTCTGCATTGTGTTGATCCGATGAGTGACATATCCTTGTTTATTCAGGTAGCGGACCAAATGTGGATATTCAAAGTCTAGATCATAGATTCGGTTGTAGGCCAGTTGATCCGAAATATGAAACCCCATCAGTGCAGAAGAGAAGGATAGCCACGAACGACCACCCTTGATTGGAGATAAGGAATAAGTCGATTGACTATGCCAGCCATGTGCTAACAACGATGTGTTGATTTGACTGATTTGATCCTGGAAAGGTTCCCGTATATATGGCGACAGAAAGGGTACAGCCCCATAGGATTCAATGAACAGTAAATAGATATTTGGAGGATTTGTCAAACTATCTGAAAACCAACCTGAATAGACCTCTGAACGAGAATGGAGCTTGTCTAGAGGGTCTGACTTGTCCAGAGCAAGTGCGTCACTAATCCGGGGTGTAAGCCATTGACTGTTCAATCGGAGATCATGAATATCTGCTTGCCAATATCGTACCTGGCTAATGCTCATAAAAAGAAGGACCGACCCAACAATGATCTGTCCGGACCGTAACCCATAAGCAGGACTTGCTAAACGCAACCCGATCAAGCAAAGTCGATAGTTGATCCAAAAAAAAAGACTGCTCATCAACACTAGAAAAAAGAGAACCCACCCAAAAGAAATGCCATTTCCGGCCAGGTAAACGGGAACAACTTCTTGAACCAATACCCATTCATTTTGAATATAGGGCGGTTCCCCATAGATGCCCATCATCAAGGCATAATAGCATTGAAAGCAAAATATCAGTCCATAGCTGAGGGATAGAATCAATGCGAGAATTCGTGGAAATGACCACCAGCGATAAGCGAAAGTGCTCAGGCAAAAGAGTAGTGTCCATTCTCCCAACAGACGAAATGGATTGTAATTATGGTTGAGAAAGAATAGGCTGAGTTTCCCTTCAACTTCTAGATTTGTGATTCCACCAAATGGAGTCCAACCGGATATACTGCTATACGCCAGTGTAATCGGAATGAACAGGATTGCGTTGCTGGCAACTAACCAGATCAACCAGGCAATACTGGGTAATTTTAGTGTTCGGAATAAAGCAGATTCCATGCTGCCAAGATAACTTGTCCGCAGTTGTCACAATAGCTTGGCGAGAGTACCTTCGTGTAAACTGCACAATTCTTTTTGATGTTGCTGAACTCTTCTTCCGTTGTAACGACAACACTGCGTTGGGCAAGTGGCCTGATGTTTCTCGGTAAGTTTCTCCTTTGTGCCTGGTCGATTAGTCCTGTTGTGGAGTTTCTGGGATATGAGTCTGTCATGCGGCCCCTTGTTAATCTGTTCATGCCATGGGAAGATTATGCCATCGACGTATACCCTTGGTTTTCAGAGGTTGCGGCATGGAAGTGGACAGTAGTTTATGGCTTGACGACGGTTGTTCTTCTGGGGCCTAGAAAATGGCATCTGTGGATTATACCAGGAATCGTTTTCGTTGTTCTGGATACACTTATGGCTGCACCAGGACAATATTATTGGCCGATTTCTATCCTGGAACAAACATTGATGTGGGCTACGCCAATTTGCTATTTGTCAGTTTGTTATACGGTCAATGATAAAGTCTGGATTCCAATGGCGAGGTATGCCATTGTTATTGTCTTCTTCATCCATGGATTACTGGCAGTCGGCATTATTCCTCGTCCTGGATATTGGGATGAAATGTTGGGGCAAACGACAGGGTTATCAAATACATGGGCTATAGGATGTTTGCAGATCATTGGTCTCCTTGATATCCTGGTAGCATCGGCATTATTCTTTCGATTGGATCTGCCTAGATATGTTTGGTTTTATCTGATCGGGTGGGGATTGTTGACGGCATTGGGTCGAGTCAGCGGATATATTGGTTCAGCAGATTGGTTTGATCTGTTGTTCAATTGGTCATATGAAACACTTCTTCGGTTGCCTCATGGTTTAACCCCGCTTGCACTTTTCCTTGCTGTAAGTGATCGTAATTAGTGGCCAAGAATTTCGGCCATTTCCAAAAGATCTG
>JAHEAU010000328.1 GCA_024642625.1 Lewinellaceae bacterium | reverse complement strand
GGCTGAAGCTTCGGCGGGCAAGCCTCCCCTCCAAACCCCTTGATTTGCTGTTTGGGCTTCCCTGTTTGAATTCATTTTTCAAACTATCAAACCATCCAACTTTCAAACAGCCAGGCGTTTCGCAGTTTGTGAGTTTGGGCTGCGCTGTTTGAACATCTTTGATTCGAACCTCGGCCCTGGACCCTCGGCCCTGGACCCTCACCCCTCATTCCTTATCCATCGAAATAACGCAATAACCCAATAACGCAATAACCTTCTCCTCCACTCCTCCCCGCGTTAGATGCTTCTAATCTCTCTGGTAAAAGTATCTTCCCGTTTGTATCTTTGGAAGGATGCCTTTTCGGCTAGTGATGGTCGAATGGGAAAACAGGTTGAATGATTTTTTTCCCTTATCGGTATATGTTGGACCGTATGCGGACCCAATCAGAAGAGCTTCAGCGAGCTCTGCTGAAACGGATTCTTGATGGGAATCGACGAACACAGTTTGGGAGGGAAAATGGTTTTAGTGATATCAATGGGAATTATGAACGATTTATAGGACGAGTACCCATTCAGTGTTATGACGATGTAACCCCTTGGCTTCAACACCTGCCTGAACTAAAATCATCCCAGGATCTACTATCGGTATATAAGCCCAAATACTTTGGGCAAACCAGTGGCACGTCTGCAGTTAAGAAGCGAATCCCTATCTCTGAGGAATTCCTCAGAGCAAATCACTTTCGAGGTTCTCGCCTGATCCTGGCAAATCTGAATGATCGCTTTCAACAGGATTGGTTGATGAGTGCCAGACATCTATCCATGTCTGGATATCGCTACCCAGATCCATTTCTTGGAAAGGATGTGCTGGATATTTCAGCGTTGATGGTCGAGCGACTGCCCTGGTATTTTCGCTTCAAGAATTTTCCCAATCTGGTTTTTAGTAGCTGGGAGGAAAAGTTGGTTTTCTTCAGACAAAATCTGGGTGAAATTCGAAAAATTAACATGATTTCGGGCGTACCCACATGGGTACTTGCCCTGATCAATCAACTCACTGAACATGACCCCAGTCGAGTAGAAGAAATCTTGCCAAATTGGCGACTTTATATCCATGGCGGTGTCGACTTCAGTCATTACCGGCAAATATTTAAGGAGATCCACCCGAAACGGGAGATTACATTGTTTGAGGTGTACAATTCCACCGAAGGATTTTATGCCTTGCAAAATGGACCGGAAAGTCGGGATCTGCTTTTGTTGACGGATTGTGGAATCTTTTTTGAATTCCAGGATAAAGTGAATGGCGAAGTCGAGCCATTATGGGGAATAAAGACCGATCGAAAATATGAATTGCTGATTACTACATTGGATGGCTTGTGCCGATATCGGACCGGAGATCTCGTCCAATTCAGCTCAGTCAATCCTTATCTGCTTCGGATTGTTGGCAGAACCACCGAATTTATCAATGCTTTTGGTGAAGACCTGTCACTGGAGCACGTCACACTTGCTTTGCAACGATTAAAGACGGAAATGAACTTCAATATTCGCCAGTATTTTGTGGTGCCGCGTTACCCCCAGCCAGGCACACCCGGTTCGCACGAATGGTATATCAACTTTGCGATACGACCATCTGATTCAAAACTTTTTGCCCAGCGATTGGATGTGCTTCTTCAGGATATCAATAGCAATTATAATCAAAAACGAAGTGGTAATACCGCCTTGTTGCCTCTTGTGTTGAACGAATTACCTCAGGATTCCATCCATAAGATTATGCGTAGGCGGGGAGAAATAGGCGGTCAGATCAAGATGAAGGTGCTCCACAATGACAGGGATATTCTCAGTTTTATGGAGGCTTGAAACGCAGTTTCTGTTCTTCTAGTGATATGATCATTCCTGGATCACTTTAAATAGGGGGTCAGAGTTAAACTCTTCCTTACGAACGTTTGTTCGTATGCTATGGAGTCATTATTTTTGTGAAGCTCACGAAACAGACGAGAATGAATCAACAGGATCTGGAAACACGTTTTCAAGACAAGATCGACCGAGAGGTCAAGATCGAGGCCAAGGACTGGATGCCGGAGGCATACCGCAAGACCCTGATCCGTCAAATATCACAGCATGCCCATTCAGAAGTAGTTGGGATGCTACCCGAAGGCAACTGGATTACCAGGGCACCGTCTTTACGCCGAAAAGCCGCCCTCCTGGCAAAGGTCCAGGATGAAGGGGGCCATGGCCTCTACCTCTATGCTGCAGCTGAAACCATGGGCGTATCTCGGGATCAACTCTTGGATGAATTGCACACAGGAAAAGCGAAATATTCCAGTATTTTCAATTATCCGGCCCTGAGCTGGGCGGATATGGGTGCCATCGGGTGGCTCGTCGACGGTGCGGCCATCATGAACCAGGTCATGCTGCAACGCACCTCTTATGGACCGTATTCACGAGCCATGATTCGGATCTGTAAGGAAGAGAGCTTCCACCAACGGCAGGGGTATGAAATTCTCTTGTCTTTGGTGCGAGGAAGTGTTGAACAAAAAGCAATGGCCCAGGATTCATTGAATCGCTGGTGGTGGCCCAGTCTGATGATGTTTGGACCAAGTGATGCCGAGTCCACTCATTCCGAACAATCGTTGAAATGGAAGATCAAGCGCAAAACGAACGATGTCCTTCGTCAGGCCTTTGTTGATGCCACCGTACCTCAGGCCCAATATCTGGGGCTGACCATCCCTGATCCGGATATGAAGTGGAACGAAGAAACAGGGCATTGGGAGTTTGGTCCGATCGACTGGGATGAATTCTGGAATGTTGTAAAAGGCAATGGCATTTGTAATCGTCAACGTCTTCGTGATCGCGTAAATGCGCATGAAGAAGGTGCCTGGGTGCGTGATGCCGCCGTGGCGTATGCCGAGAAGAAACAAGCGAGAAAAGAAGTTGTAACCCCTTAATCATCAAGAGTTATGAAAGATTGGCCTCTATGGGAAGTATTTATTCGCTCCCGCAATGGTTTGGATCATAAACATGTCGGTAGCCTTCATGCCACTGACTGGGAAATGGCCATCGAGAATGCACGTGATGTATACACCCGCCGCAATGAAGGGGTAAGTATCTGGGTCGTGGAATCCAAATTCATCCATGCGTCCGATCCCGAGGAACAGGACAGTATGTTTGAATCAGCCCGCGATAAGGTGTATCGCCATCCCACATTTTATGATATCCCCGATGAAGTAGGGCACATGTAGAGTTTTCTGACCTGCCTGTTTCCCCTTTTCTTATCGAAGAAGAAATCTAGATTGACATGAATCAACCGGCTTCCCCCTCTTTGTTCCAGTTTGTCCTCTATATGGC
>JAHEAU010000092.1 GCA_024642625.1 Lewinellaceae bacterium | reverse complement strand
TCCACATGGCCAAATTCATCAATGATAACGCCATATGTCACTTTGGTCTCCCGAAAATGTTGCAACGTCTCATAAGCCGACATTCGTTCGGGCAAATAGGGAACTGGCCTCAAATGTTCCTTCAAATTAAATTCCGGTTGCACAAACTGAAGGAATAAATCCTTCAACAGGACAATTCCGGCAATTTCTTCCGGATTCTGATCATGCACCGGATAGAGGGTATGCAGATCTGCTGCCACCACTTGCCGAATTTCATCGGCGGTCATATCAAGCGATAACCAAACCATATCGCTTCGATGTGTCATCAAGGAAGATATCTTCCGATCGCCCATGCTGAACACCCGTTCCACAAGTTCTTGTTCAATCTTCTGCACATCTCCGCCAATGGTCGCTTCATGCAAGATTGACTTGATCTCCTCCTCTGTCACTTTCTGATCTGGTGAAGACCTGAAAGGCAGAATCGCCAGGAACAGATCGCTGGTTCGGGTCAATAACCACACAAATGGAGCGGTCAGGCTTGCCACCCATTTCATCGGCACGGCCACCATCCGGGCGATCCATTCAGGATGACTGAGACCGATTCGTTTCGGGACCAATTCTCCCAGGACAAGCGAAAAGAAGGTCATGATGACAACGACGAACGTGATCGCAAGTGTGCTTGCATAAGAAGCCAGCAGATCAACGGATTGGATCCGGATCTCCAGGTCCTTGGTAATATGTTCACCGGAATAAATCCCCATCAGGATGCCGATCAGGGTGATGCCGATCTGGACGGTGGATAAAAACCGATTCGGTGCTTCGGCTGTCCGGAGGGCCATTCGGGCCTTCCGATCTCCCCGTTTGGCGGACATCTCCAACCGGCTTTTGCGGGCAGAAACGATGGCGATTTCACTCATGGAAAAAAACCCATTGAGCAAAATCAGGAAAAACAGGATAACAAAGACCATAATCCGTTTTGATAAAGGACAAAGATCGCAATGTGAAATGAAACACATTTCATCCTCCTGTTGAATCTGGATATTCCCTGTTTTCAACCTCCGCAAAAAATCCGTAAACAGAAAAAAAGATTTCCACCAACTGTGGATAAAAACACCTGACAAATTCTTGACATGTCTTGGCTCGATGGCCCATTCTTTGGACCTTCGCACTACAGGAAATGACCGCAGTTTCTGGTCCTTTCACAGACTGAAAAACACTCCTCCATGCCTTCGACGAAGACACCTACTCGCGTTGCGAGCCGCCCCTCTTATCTCCGCCCTGAAGTTCTTCATGCCGCTACCGCTTATTTCCGTGGCGACGAACTGGCCGCCACCGTCTGGCTGAACAAATACGCTCTGAAAGACTCCCAGGGTAATCTGTACGAACGCACACCGGATGAAATGCACCGACGCATTGCCAGGGAACTGGCTCGGGTCGAAAAAAAGTACCCAAATCCCGTTTCGGAAGAACGGATCTATGAATCGCTGGCCCAATTCAAACATATCATTCCACAGGGTAGCCCGATGGCCGGGATCGGCAATCCATTTCAGGTTGCCTCCTTGTCCAATTGTTTTGTGATAGGTACAGGTGCAGATTCCTATGGCGGCATCATGAAAGGGGACGAGGAGCTGGTCCAATTGATGAAGCGACGTGGGGGTGTGGGTATCGACCTGACCCATATTCGTCCCGAAGGTTCGGCTGTACTCAACAGTGCATTAAGCAGTACCGGGATCGTTCCTTTCATGGAACGGTATTCCAACTCAACACGGGAAGTCGCCCAGGATGGCCGCCGAGGTGCGCTGATGCTCACTGTGTCCAGCCGCCACCCGGATGTTGAAAAATTCATCGATGCCAAACTGGAAATGGGCAAGGTGACAGGAGCAAATATCTCGGTACGCGTCGATCATGGCCTTCTCGAAGCCGCACGAACCGGCAAGCCCTACCAATTGCGTTTTCCTGTTGATGCGGAGAAGCCAACGTTTACCAAAGAAGCAGATGCCGGAGCAATCTGGAAAAAGATCATCCACAATGCATGGAAGTCTGCTGAGCCTGGTGTCCTGTTTTGGGATACCGTCATCAAGGAATCCATTCCCGATTGTTATGCCGATAAAGGATTCAAAACGATTTCCACCAATCCTTGCGGTGAAATCCCGCTTTGCCCCTATGATTCATGCCGCCTTCTGGCAATCAACCTCTTTGGTTATGTCGTAGATCCATTTACCGAAACAGCATATTTTGATTTTGAAAAATTCCGAGGCGATGTTCGTCTGGCACAACGCCTTATGGATGATATCATCGATCTGGAACTCGAACATATTGATCGTATTCTGGAAAAAATCTCTAATGATCCAGAGCCGCCATATGTCAAAAGAAATGAATGCGAGCTTTGGGAAAAGATTCGGCACACCTGCCTCCAGGGGCGTCGGACAGGCTTGGGCATCACTGCAGAAGGAGATATGCTGGCGGCTTTGGGACTGCGCTATGGTGGCGATGAAGGCATTGCCTTTGCTGTCAAAGTGCAACAGACTCTGGCACTGGAAGCCTATCGATCTTCAGTCATCATGGCAGGAGAGCGCGGTGCTTTTCCGGTATATGAAGCCGAGCGGGAATTGAAAAATCCATTCATCCAACGTATCCGTGAAGCCGATCCTGATTTGTATGAAGAGATGACCAAAACAGGTCGTCGCAACCTGGCTCTGCTGACCATTGCCCCGACTGGAAGCACCAGTTTGCTCAGTCAGACCAGCTCCGGCATCGAACCAGCCTTTTTGATCAACTACACCCGTCGTCGGAAGGTCAACCCACAAGACAAGGATGCACAAGTTTCCTTTATCGATGAAGTGGGCGATCATTGGGAAGAATATCAGGTGTTCCATCACCATTTTATCACCTGGCTCAAGGCAAACGGCCATGACACGGAAAAGGTGACCCGAATGACCAACGACGAATTGGCACCCATCATCGCAACATCACCCTATCATGGTGCAACTGCCAATGATGTCGATTGGGTACAGAAGGTAAAAATGCAGGGGGCAATCCAGAAATGGGTGGACCATTCCATCAGTGTAACGGTCAATGTTCCATCGGATACAACTGAAGAAATGGTCAATCAGATCTACCTCGCTGCATGGGAAAATGGTTGTAAAGGATGTACCATTTATCGCGACGGTTCACGATCCGGTGTCTTGGTTTCTGATCCTTCCTCCAATGAAAAATCAGCTCCCGCATTCCGGGAGACGATGCCACCCAAGCGCCCGGATCGGCTCGATGCAGCTGTGGTTCGATTCAAGAACAGTAGTGAAAATTGGATTGCTGTCATCGGCTTGGTTGATGGGCGCCCCTACGAAGTATTTACAGGAAAAGCCGAAGACACTTTCCGGCTGCCCGACTATGTCCACAGTGGATTTGTCCTCAAGCAACGCGATGACGAGGGCAACAACCGATATGATTTCCAATTCCTGGATCGGGAGGGATATCGCATCACGATTGAAGGGCTATCCCGCTCCTTTAATAAGGAGTACTGGAATTACGCCAAACTCATTTCCGGGATCCTGCGTCATGGTATGCCGCTCAATTATGTCGTTGACCTGATCGAAGGTCTCAATGTTCCCGAGGATTATATCAATACCTGGAAGAACGGTGTTGTCCGTGCACTGAAACAATTCATTCCAGACGGGACGACGGCGGCAACCAGCCATTGTGAATCTTGCGGCGACAAGGAAGGCCTTCAATACAAAGAGGGCTGTCTGATGTGCAAGAGTTGCGGCTATTCCGAATGCGGGTAGTGAGTTGGGAGGTTATGAGTTGGAGGTGAGGAGAATCCTTAAGGCGTTTGGAATGCGGTCTATAGCCAATCCAATAATATGGGAGGAATGAACGAAATTCTTAAAGCTTCCTCTCAACCTCCAAAACGGTCAATTGTTTTCAGGGATAGGTCATAGGACAACCCATTACCTTTTCCATTACCCATTACCTCTCCATCCGGATTCCAAATGCCAACAATACGATAGCAAGCCCCCACGAGTGCTCGTGGTAGGGGCGATCATCGAACCGCAAATTGCGAACAGTAAAAAGAAGAGGGCCCCGGATAAACCAGAGCCCTCTTCAAAATTGCAGCAACAGATTTATTATTCAGCTGCAGGAGCGGCTTCCGCTGCAGGCGCTTCATCCTTCGGTTTGTGGCTTACAGCCATATCCCGAACACAGGCCCACTTCCCATCTGCATTTTTCTTAAAAATGGAGAAGTAGGTGCCATTGTCGGACACACTTCCATCAGGTGCAGTTTCTGTCCAGGAACCGATCTCGGTGATATGATCATCTCCAACGTATAATTCCATCACTTTAAATGACGGCTTATTTCCTGACGTATCCTTTGCCATACGTTCAGCCAAAGAAGTCCGAATGGCATCCTTGCCGACAGAAGGCGCACGATTGGCTCCATAGCTAGTGACATCATCTGCATAATATGCAACAATTGCATCTGCATCCTTTGCCAATTCTGCAGTCATATAGGCATCCTCCATGGCTTGGATTTCAGCTGTCAGAGCATCCATGTCCACGGCAGGCTTAACAGGAGCTTGATTGCAAGCAATCATTCCAACCATAGCTACAGCCAGGAAGAAAAAAAGCGGGTTTTTCATAGTACTAAAGGGTTTGAATTGTGATGATAATAAATCTCGAAGCAAGAGGGACATCGATAATGATTCCACTTCTTTGCATAGCTTCCTAAATATACTGTATTTTTTACAAGTGACTGGAATTTCGCTTTTTTATTTCGTCCGATTACGTAAGGGATGGTTTACATCAAGCCCTTACAGAAATACAATCGGTTTCTTTACACCTTTCAAAAAGTATCTGCTATCCTATTTATGATAATGATAACGTTGTCGTTTAATAGCCTTCCAGAGTAGATTGATCCTGGTACAGGATCGACCAAATGCACTTTTCATCGCTTGGTGCATCACCTTGTAAATTGATTGATTAACTCGATTTGCATCTTTCCAACTCATTGGTTGTCATCTCTATACAACAATCAACTGGAACATACCCAATATTAAAATTGGCCAGCTGATTAAATCAGGATTAAAAATATAGCCATGAAAAACACGATCCTTTTTCTCGTTATGATCTGCAGTCCGATTTTGATGATTGCACAGGAACAGTCTCTATCCAGTGTACCTGTCCTGGCAGGCAAGCACCTTCAAACCAACTATCCAGACGCAATTGTTCTTGATTGGATCAGACTCACTGCTGACCAGATCGCTGCTCAATTCCAGATCAATGAGAATACACGCGTAGTTACAGAAGCCGTGTATACCAACGATGGTCAATGGATCAGTACTCAAGAAAGGAGCCAACACAATGCCTCTGTTGGGAATGCTTCACGACCTGTACTTCCATTCTTTCAGAATGAAGTTGCAATAGAAATCCCAAGGAAAATAGAAAAGCAATAATACTTGTCTCTTAAACCATCTCTAACTTCCCTTATCATACTATTGATTTACAGGTTCACTCTCCGTTATCAGGATGCTCCGTTCAGGGGCATCCTGTTTTTTACCATTTTACTTAAAGGACAATTTCTCAATCCTCTCTCAATGGCTATCTTCATGCTCGTCACATAATTAGCTTTTTCTGTTCTATGCCGATTCCCAATCCTGCTACTACCTACCCAATACATGATCTTCAAACACTCTGTTATCTGAAAAACATCATTCATCATCCTCAGATCGAGATTGGAGATTTCACCTATTATCATGACTTTGACGATGTTGCCCATTTTGAAAAAAATGTCAAATACCTTTTCGAACACAGTGGCGACAAGCTGATTATCGGCAAATTTTGCATGATTGCTTCCAATGTCACCTTCATTATGAATGGCGCAAACCATCTGACAGAAGCTGCAACTGCATATCCATTTGCCATTTTTGGTGGCGCATGGGCCGGCGCAATGGATGACAAAGCTTACCCCATCAAAGGTGATTTGACCATCGGAAATGATGTCTGGATCGGATATGGAGCAACAATCATGGCCGGAGTGACTATCGGAGATGGGGCCATCATCGCTACAAATGCAACTGTTACTCGCGATGTTCCACCCTACGCAATTGTAGGTGGGAATCCAGCCCGAATGATCCGAAAGCGATTTACCGATAACATCATTCAAGGCTTGCTGCAATTGAAGTGGTGGGACTGGTCAATCGAAACGATCACCCAACATGTCCATCTCCTCACCAGCAACCGGATTGATGAGCTTCTTTTAATGAAATAGACGGGCACTGATCAATTGTTTTACCTCTCTTCATTCAACCATGATGTCATGCGATTAATTCTGCTCAGTACCTTCTTCCTGTTATCCATGATGGCGAATATCAAAGCTCAGCCAAACTGGGTGGACAAGGTATATTCAACGCAAACCATCAAGGACCTTCACTATGGTGAAGCTTTAGACTATGGGGGAACAATACGATCACTCACCCTTGATCTCGCCTACCCAATGAATGACCAGCCCCCAATCTGTGGCCGCCCACTGATGATGATCATTCATGGAGGGGCCTGGCTGGGTGGTGATAAAGCCCAGGACTACCCTCCCCAATTGATGAAAGACTTTGCTGAACGAGGCTACGTCACTGCATCAATAAACTATCGTCTCGGCATGTTTCAAACAGAAAAAGAAATCAATTGCAATATTTCAGGAATCAACGGGCTTCAGTGGAATTGTCTGAATATGACCGATTCTTTGGAATGGGTCAGAGCCTGGTATCGTGCCGTACAGGATGCAAAAGGGGCATTGCGATTTTTGATTGATCAACATGACGACTTCCAGATTGATCGGCGTAATGTTTTTGTTGTCGGTGAAAGCGCTGGCGCATTTACAGCAATGGGCGTGGTTTATTTAGATGAAGAAGATGAAAAGCCTGAAGCTTGTGACTCAATTGCTGCCGTGCCTCCACCTCATCAGCTTTATGAACAATCGTGTATTAAAAACCCCGGATTTGCATTGGATATAGACTCCATGGATCTACACCGCTCAGACCTGGGCTCAATCCACGGCGAACTGAATCCAGATGCCGACCCATTTCAGATCAAAGCTTGCGGCGACCTGTATGGAGGATTATTTCAGGACCTGTTCTCATCACATTCCCCAGGGGATATTCCGGCATTATACTTGTACCACCAGCCAGCCGATCTAATTGTTCCGATCAATTACAATCGCATTTTATCGGGGTTTTCGGCTTGTTCCTCATCCATTGGTGGCTGCCAAAGTATCTATGGGCGTCCTTACACGTTTGGGTCTTCATCTGTTGTCGATTTAATCAAGGACCTTCAAACAAACGGGACGTCTGTCCCAGACTACTATTACGACAAGACAACCAATAATGCTTCCTGCCTCGAGCAGATCCTCAATCCTGCCTTGGGAGGACACAGCCTGGATAACTATGTATTGAGAACAGGAAATATGGCTGCCTTTTTTGCAGAAAAAATGGATCAAACCAATCTGTGCCTGATCAGCAACACAGAAGAAAATAAAGCAGAACCGAATCAACTCTTTATCTATCCAAATCCAACCTCGGGTGTACTGAACCTGCCATCCAATATGATTGGTGGGCTAATCACTCTGACAAATTCGCAAGGGGTATTGTTGCTCGACCAACGTCTCGATCCATCCTGTCAGATTGATATCCATTCCTTCCCTGCTGGACTTTATCATCTCCATATGATCCACAACAAACGCGTTCTGACAACCCTTGTTATCAAACGTTGAGCGGCCTCTTGACCCGAATCTATTCTAGGTTAATTTTATTTTATTGGGCCAATGCATCTACCAATTTTCAATTTCCCAAGGATATGTGAGTGGACTCAAAATGATGTTATTCCTATGCAAAATGATATAAGTTTTCATGTTAAGTATTAAGAATATAACATTATTAATTCATTAACATACTCTTCATACATCTTGTAATCATCGATAATCGCCAATTATTTATCGATGAACGACTCCAATCCAACGGTTTTGAATTCAGGTGGACGCGAACCAATGAATGGCAGATGTATCAAACTCAATTCCGGGTGGTTATTCGTTTAAAGCGGCAAATGAAAAAGCACTTTATACAAATGCAGATTCATCACTGCCAGACATTCGATTCACACCCTCAATCCTTCACCTATGAAAACCCTGATCACCCTTTTCTCGCTTGTGATGGCAACTTGTCATGTCTGTTTTTCTCAATCGGATTCATGGACACCCATCCCTGAAAATGCGGTTGAGAACCTCCAAAAAGCATTTCCTGATGCTCAGGAAATCACCTGGCGTTTTTGGGGTGCATCTGACCTGCAAGCAAGGTTTCGCGACCAACTTGAAACTCCTGAAGAGTGCATTGCCTATTTCAGTCCAGCGGGAGAATTAATTGAAGTCCACCATCCAATCGACATCGCACAACTCCCTGAAGATGTTGTTTATACGGCAACCAGCACACACAAAGGATTCGAAATCATCCATGCGTTCCAGATCGAAAATGACCGTTCCGGGACACTTTATCAACTCAATTTGCGCAAGCGCAATCAAAAAGAAATTTCTGTACGTGTCAATGCCAATGGCTATTTAGTTACACACGTACCGACAACAAGATGAACACCCTTGGAATGGCTGCCACTGTCAATGGAAACACCCACCCTGACCCTGTTTGAAGGCCACTCCCAACTCGTCATCGATGCCTCCATAAACGGAGGCATCGTGCGTTGAAAAAAGCTATTTTCTGATAACGTCGGGTCAATTGTCTTCCCGGACGATGAATACCGGGATCTTCAGCCGGTGGCGGACCGAATCAACAGTGGTTCCAAAAATCAGATCCTTAAACATGCGGTGACCATGAGCTCCCAGAACCAGGAGTTCTGCCTGAAATGCCTCGACAGCCTCGGGAATACTGGTTTTTGGGTTACCAAATCCCAAATAGGTTTCTACCATTAACCCGTTTTCACGCATTTCTTTGGCATAAACCTCCAATCTCTCCGCGTCATCACCCGTCTCTTTATCTCTGATCTCATCACCCAACAGGAGGGCTCCTGCCGATTCAACGACATGGATCAATTGATAGGCCGTCTCCTTATTCCCCATAGAAATGGCATACCGAAGTGTCTGCATATCAATATCACTGAAATCGATGGCGACTGCGATCCGATCAAAGGCCTTCCGATTAAAAAGGTCCAAATGGCCGGGTTGAGCATGCAGTTCGGATCGTGATTCTTCAAGAAAGGACCGCACAAATGGGGCAAAGGTCACATACGCCAGCAAGCCACATGCACCCAATGCAACAGGAATGACTGTCAGCCATAAAATCCAGGGCGAATTGGAAGTAGCCAAGGTCGATGTGATTTCCTCATAAACCAGATTCGCATTTAAACCAACGATGATCAATGCCGTCACCCAGGAAAGTGTCTTCATTACCGGGCCAATAGCCAGCTTTCCCATCCGACGGCGGTCACTCACAAAATGGATCAATGGAATGATCGCAAAGCCCAATTGCAGACTGAGCACAACCTGACTGAAGATGAGCATCTTGCCTGTCATCTCTTCACCAAAGACCACAATTACGATCACTGCTGGCCCAATGGCCAAGGTCCGGGTAATCATTCGTCTAATCCAGGGTTGGATCCGCAAATTGAGATAACCTTCCATGACCACCTGCCCCGCTAAGGTGCCTGTGAGTGTCGAACTTTGACCTGCCGCAATCAATGCCACTGCAAAAAAGACAGAAGCCCAACGAGATCCGAGCAGGGGCTCAAGAAACCGATGTGCATCCTGAATCTCGGACACTTCATACATGCCGGCCTTGTAAAATGTGGCTGCAGCCAAAACCAGAATGGCTGCATTCACCAGAAAGGCCAGATTAAGGGCAATGGTGGAATCGACAAAATTGAACCGCAATGCACTCCGGATCTCCGACAGTTGCCCACCAAATTTTCGCGACTGAACGAGTGATGAATGGAGATACAGATTATGCGGCATCACGGTAGCACCAATGATCCCAATGGCAATGTAAAGCGCTGCATCGTTGGGCATGGTTGGGATGAACCCTGTTGCCAGGGCATGCAGATCAGGTTTGGCAAAAAACATTTCCGCCATAAAGGCCAATCCAATGATCCCTACTAAAGCCAGGATAAATGCTTCCATCACCCGCATACCGCGATGAATAAAGAACAGCAGGATAAACGTGTCAAAAAAGGTCAGGACAACTCCCCAAAGCAAAGGAATGCCAAAGAGCAACTGTAAGCCGATGGCCATACCCAGTACCTCGGCCAAATCTGTAGCTGCAATCGCAATCTCAGCCAAGAGATAGAGCACAAAATTAGTTGGCCGACTATAGGTCTCTTTTGAAGCTTGAGCCAAATCACGGCCACTGACGATGCCGAGTCGAGTGCTCAAACTCTGCAGCAAAAGAGCCATCAGATTCGACATCAACAACACCCAAATCAGGGTATAACCAAACTGGCTGCCCCCGGCAATATCCGTGGCCCAGTTGCCCGGATCCATATATCCGACAGCAATCAAGTAAGCCGGACCCATAAAGGCAAACAGCCTGCGGAAAAGACCCTTTTTTCGGGTCTCTACACTTGAATGCACTTCTTCCAATGACTTGGAAATCTTTTGGGGCATAAAGTGGGTGGGTGAACAATTGAAATCTGTCCCACAATGTACATCGGATTCATCTGAATCCAATTGCTGAGCATTTGGCTCATTGAAAATGCACTAAAACAGCTCTTCCCATTTGACCAATCAGGAAAAAGCAAAATCTTCCGTCTGAATCACCCATTATAATCCCATTTCGAGCATGCACCCGAATCGGATTTAACAACCTAGCAAACGTAACCATCCTCTTTTGAGACATGGTACAAGGGTATGACCTCAAGAATCACGAACTTTGAGCACGCCTATCCTCATCTTCCATGAACGACACCCTCCTCATACTCCTCTGGCTCACCTTCGCCATTTCTGTGATTCTCTTGATCATTACGCTGGTTCGAAAGACGCCAGACATGGATACCATCGCCTCGCGAATCAGGGAAGAACTGATCCAATCCCAACTTCAATCAACTGAATTGGTGCGAAGTGAATTTCGGATCAATCGGGAAGAGAACCAACGATCTGCCCACGAGAACCGGGAATCGACCACCTCGCAACTGAATGCCTTTGGCGAACAGCAGGCTCGCCTCCTTCAGGCCTTCCAATCCCAACTCAACGCCTTCATCGACAGCAACCAGAAACGCGGTCACGAACTTCAAGAATCACTGACCAAATCATTGGCGGATATCCGATTTGAAGTAAACCGGCAACTCGAATCTCTCCAAAAGGACAACCATGCGCAACTGGAACGGATGCGGGAAACCGTCGATGAAAAATTGCACAAAACCTTGGAAGAACGATTAGGCCAATCCTTCAAAACGGTTTCTGAACACCTGGAAAAGGTGCAACTCGGACTCGGTGAAATGCAATCGTTGGCTACCGGAGTAGGCGATCTGAAAAAGGTCCTCTCCAATGTCAAAACACGGGGTGTGATGGGTGAAATCCAACTGGGAAATATCCTGGAACAACTCCTCACGCCGGATCAATATGGTCTTAATGTGGCAACGATACCTAACAGTGCAAACCACGTCGAGTTCGCTGTCAAATTTCCGGGAAAAGACAAGGGTGGCGATCCCGTTTGGTTGCCCATCGACTCCAAATTCCCGATGGATCGATACGAACAAGTATTAGCTGCGTACGAGGATGGTCGGGCAGAAGTTATTGATGTTGCACACAAGGAACTCCTGAAAACGGTCAAGAATATGGCAAAAGATATCCGGGAGAAATATATTGCCCCACCACATACGACCGATTTTGGTGTTCTATTCCTGCCGATTGAGGGCCTCTATGCAGAGGTGGTTCGCCATCCCGGATTGATGGAAGAACTTCAACGGGATCAACGCATCCTCATTGCCGGACCAACCAATCTGGCGGCCTTCTTGAATGCACTCCAAATGGGCTTTCGTTCCATCGCCATCGAACAACGTAGCAGCGAGGTGTGGAAAACACTAAGTGCCGTTAAATCCGAATTTGGAAAGTTTGGGGAGGTCCTCGCTCAGACACGAAAAAAACTACAGGAAGCCACCAATGTCATCGACAAGGCGGATGTCCGGACCCGGGCGATCGAGCGCAAACTCCGGGATGTGGAAGAGTTGCCATCAAGTGAAACTGCTCATCCATTGTCGGATGGCCTGGATATGGAAGATCTGATTGGTGCGGACCCCGAATAAAGATCAGATTGTTAAAGGTAAAATGAGTACCACAGACAGCTATACATTGGGTATGAATCCCAATGCATCATTGCCTATTTGTTAAGAAAGCCAGGGTAATTCACTCGCCCAAAATCCTACTCCTCCTCGCCATCATCGTCCTCATCTTCAAAGTCCAGGTAATCCCTCAGACTTTCAAGGACACATTCGATCA
>JAHEAU010000327.1 GCA_024642625.1 Lewinellaceae bacterium | reverse complement strand
AAAAGTTGTACAAAATCTTCAGGGTGATCGGGTGATCTGGACCATCGTTCTGCTTTTAGCAGCACTTTCGGTAATTGCGGTCTATTCTTCGACCAATTTGCTGGCGTACAGAGAGAAGGGTGGTGACACCGAATTCTATTTGCTAAAACATGGATTTTTCATCATCGGCGGCCTCCTGATTACCTACCTCTGTTATCTGTTGCCTTATCAGGTATTTGGGAAGCTGGCTAAAATCCTTATGATTATTACCATTCCACTGCTGCTCTATACACTGATTTTTGGTGTCGACGTAAACAATGCCCGGCGGTGGATCACGATTCCGATTATTAGTCTGACATTTCAGGCTTCAGATCTTGCAAAGCTTGCATTGGTGGTTTATCTGGCCCGGGAACTGGCTCGACGGCAAGATCAAATTAAAGAGTTTCAGGCCTCTTTCCTTCCTATTCTGATTCCGGTCATGGTGGTCTGCATACTGATTGCCCCTGCCAATCTGTCAACTGCATTGATGCTTTTCGTAACAAGTATATTACTAATGATTGTTGGTCGGGTGAAGATCAAGCATATTCTGGGTCTGGTTGGTGCTGGAATCTTAGCGTTTGGCGTGATTTTATTGATTGGTATTGCATTTCCAGATCTGACCCGATCGGGAACATGGATTGCTCGTGTCCAGGATTTCCTCTTTGATGCGGATGGAGGATATCAACTTCAACAGGCGAAAATCGCAATAGCCAAGGGTGGCTTATTTGGTGAAGGTCCGGGAAATAGTATTCAGCGAAACTTTCTACCATCCCCATATGCGGATTTCATTTATGCCATCATTATCGAGGAGTACGGACTATTCGGTGGGGCATTTTTACTTGGACTATATGTCATCCTCTTTGTCAGGAGTGTGCGACTTGTAACCTTATGTGAAGGTGCATTCGGTGCTTTGTTAACGATGGGAATGAGTTTGTTAATTGTGCTCCAGGCGCTAGCCAATATGGCGGTTTCGGTGCATCTCGTTCCAGTGACTGGGTTGACCTTGCCATTGATCAGTATGGGAGGGACATCCTTGCTGTTTTTCAGTATGTCTGCTGGTATGATCCTGAGTGTGAGTCGGCAGGTGGAGCAACAGAGGGTCATGCCAGAACCAATCCCTGAAAGCGCATGAAGATATTGATCGCAGGAGGAGGCACTGGTGGGCATATTTATCCCGCTTTAGCTATTGCTGATGCAGTTCGAGAGCTCGAGCCGCATGCAGAAATCCTGTTTGTTGGTGCGAAAGGAAAAATGGAGATGGAGAAGGTTCCTCGTGCCGGATATCGCATTGAGGGGTTGACCATTGCAGGAATCCAACGTCGATTGACATGGAAAAACTTATTGATCCCATTTCGGCTGGTTGCCAGTTTGGTGCAAAGTTTTCAGATTCTAAGAAAATTTAAACCGGATTTAGCTGTCGGGGTTGGTGGATATGCCAGTGGTCCAGCACTACGAGTCGCATCCTGGCTGGGTATACCTGTTGTCCTTCAGGAACAAAATTCATACGCAGGAGTAACGAATCGTCTTCTTGCACGGAGTGCGGCATTGATCTGTGTTGCATGGCCGGGAATGGACCGATATTTTCCTGGTGCAAACATTGTGCTTACAGGTAATCCTTTGCGTGCAGGTTTTACTCGTCCAGAATATAATGCTCAAGATGCCCGACTGAAATTGGGAATGGATCAGGATGCACGAACCATTCTGGTGATGGGAGGCAGTTTGGGTGCCAGAGCCCTCAACGAGGCGGTTCAAGCCGGGGCTTTATGGTTGGAAGCTCACCCGGATCATCAAATTCTCTGGCAATGTGGTCAGGGCCATTTTGATACTTGTCAGGTAAGTGAAGTAGCGAAGTTGCCCCAAGTCTTTTTGCGCCCATTTCTTGATGAAATGGAGTTGGCTTATGCAGCTGCTGATCTGATAGTTGCTCGTGCGGGTGCATTGACAATTTCGGAATTGTGTTTAATTGGAAAGCCAGCTATTCTGGTTCCATCACCCTATGTTGCTGAAGATCATCAGACAAAAAATGCCAAAGCCTTAGTCGATGCGGGTGCTGCAATCCTCATTCACAATGATGAAGTTGCACAAAAACTGTTTCCGGAGATTGAGCGGTTGAGCAGTGATATTGTCCTGCGAAAGAATATGGCTTCCCGAATGACTGATCAGGCGCGTCCTGGTGCATCAAAAGAAATTGCGAGACGGATTATTCAATTGATCAAAGCCAGGAGTATATGAATATCCAGGACGTCAAACGAATTTATTTTATCGGTATTGGAGGTATCGGGATGAGTGCTCTTGCTCGCTACTTTCATCAGCGCGGTGTAAAGGTGTCCGGATATGACAAAACTGAAACTGCGTTGACCCAGCAATTATGTGATGAGGGAATGGATGTGCATTTTAGGGCATCAGCTGATCTAATCCATGAACAGGTCGATCTGGCTGTATACACGCCAGCGGTTCCTTCTGACCATCCGGCATTTTCCTTTTTCAAAGAGGCTGGAATTCCGCTGATGAAACGTGCTGAACTGTTAGGCTGGATAAGCAAAAATGCGCGGTGTATTGCCGTAGCAGGTACGCACGGTAAGACCACAACGACGACAATCATGGCTCATATGCTTCGTCAGGCAGGTGTTGATTGCAGTGCATTTATGGGTGGTATCAGTGGCAATTACGGAACCAATTACCTTTTGGGCCAGTCAGATTGGACGGTTGTTGAGGCGGATGAATATGATCGTTCCTTCCTTCATCTATACCCCACAATACTGATCGTCAATGCATTGGATCCAGATCATCTGGATATCTATTCAAGCACCGAGGATATGTTGCAAACATATTACCAGCTGCTTCGCCAGGTCCGTCCGGATGGACACATTTTACTCCGGGAAGATCTGGAGATTCCAAGTGAAATTCTAGCAGAAATCCCTGCGCAGATTCATTCCTTCGGCGAAGGCACTGCAGAGATTCATATTCAGCATATTCAACAGGAAGGAGACCAGATGCTCTTTGATTTGGCAATGGCCAATCAGGACCACAAACGGATTGCTTTTTCGCTGCCAGGAAAACACAATGCCTACAATGCATCCGCTGCGTTTGCAACAGGATTGATCATGGATCTTGATCCGGATTTATTACGCCAGTCAATGGCCTCATTTAAAGGGGTTCGCAGGCGTTTTGACATTCATGTAAATAGGGACAAGGTGGCATATGTCGATGACTATGCCCACCATCCGGTAGAGTTGCTCGGATTAGTCCAGGCTGTCCGATCCCGGTTTCCTGGCCGAAAAATTACGGTTATATTTCAGCCGCACCTTTACACACGGACCCGTGATTTTGCAAATGAATTTGCAGCC
>JAHEAU010000326.1 GCA_024642625.1 Lewinellaceae bacterium | reverse complement strand
AAAAATCAATGCTCCCATGGAGGTACATATTGACGATACAGTCCTCCCAATTCGGCAGGTCCGATTAAGTATTGTGCCTGTACAAGGGGAAATTGTACAACTTTTTCTGGATGGAAGATATCCTGAAAAATGGGCTGATCGGTTGAATAAGATTGCTTCGAAATCTTCGGTCTACTTTGATGAAATCATTGTCGAAGACATCACTGGACAGGTCAAATTGCTACCTCTTCAGTTCATGTTTAACTTGCTTTAGCAGCATCGGTATTCAAATGAGGAGAAAATTGAATATACGCTGAACGCATCATTTTTCATTGTCAAGTAAATTCTGACATCGAGCCATAATATCGTTGGCATGCGCAGCATAAATTCCTTTTCCACGCTTGCCTTCCTTTTTTGCCATTTCTCTGATCACTCCAAGTTGTTGGCGTGCCAGGGCTGAAGCATCCGATTTTTCTTTTTCTCGTTTAATGACCTCACCATATTGATCAATCAATTCACGTTGGAGGTTTCGCCGATAGGTATCTGGATTGGATTTTTGTTCCCATTCAGAGAAAATCCCTGAGGTCAATGACTTGAAGAGCGCAGAAATATCATACGCAGGCGATGACGAAATAATTTGATTCGCTTGCAGTCGTTCCAGTCGCTTTTCCCGAAATAACGTACTTAGCGCACTGCGTTGCAATTTCAAAATTCTGTCTTGAATACCCGAATTTTCAATCCGTCTGAGGATGGTTGTATCAATCATCCAATAGGGTGTTGAGAATACTTCACGATGCAAAAAGGTCATGGCTTGTGTCTGTGTTTCCCAAGGAACAACTGTGAATACGGCCCCTGCCTGATCGTTGTACCTGGTTTCGTCATACACGCCGCCAATCTGTGTAGCTACATGTTTAGTGTATCGTCCCATTTGGACAAAGACCTGGTCGTACAGTTCCTCGAGATCTGTATAATCTTCTCCGGGGCGATTACCCCAGGTCATCAGATGTTCTCTGATCCTTTTCAAATTAGCGATTCCATAAGTAGATGCTTTGACGGCATCGTCGCCCAGATCTTCCGTCTGTGCAGATGGATCAGAAGGATCTCCTGTTTGGCGACCGAATCGATAGATGGGGTCATCCGCATGTTTCTTGATCCATTGGTGAAGAATGGGCTTTTCAAAATCCGGGTTGAGGTTGCCAGGAATCATTCTGTAACCGTATTCGATTGACCAAAGATCATAAGGGCCAATTTGTGGGTGTAGGCATACGCCTTTATCCTCCGGTTGGGCGATATAATTGTAGCGGGCATAATCCATGATCGACGGCGCAGTGCCCATGGCGCATGTAAATGTCTTACTCCGCAATGAATCTACAGGATAGGCGCTACTGGACCCCATATTATGAGGAAGCCCAAGTGTATGACCAACTTCATGAGAAGCGACAAACCGGATAAGTTGTCCCATAACTTCATCAGAGAACTGGGGAGATTGCGCTAGCGGGTTCACAGCAGCTGTCTGAATAAAATACCAGTTCCGCAGGAGGTTCATCACATTGTGATACCAAAGGATGTCACTTTCCAAAATTTCACCAGTACGTGGATCATGGACATGAGGACCTTGTGCGTTTTGAATATCTGTAGTGATATACCTTATCACAGAATAGCGAACATCTTCAGGACTCCAATCTGGATCATCCGTAGGCGCCTCCTTGCCCTGGATGGCATTTTTAAAACCGGCAGCCTCAAAAGCTTTTTGCCAATCATTAATGCCCTGGATCAGATAGGGTACCCACTTTTTGGGTGTACCAGGATCAATATAATAGACAATAGGTTTTATAGGTTCTACCAATTCACCGCGATCGTAAGCTTCAGGATCTGTCGGTTCGAGACGCCACCGCGTAATATAGCTTCGTGTAGCAGCACGTTGTTCTTGAAGTCCGTAATCCGATTGTTCGATGCTGAAATAAGCGACTCTTGGATCAAAAAATCGTCTTGCCCATGGTTTTTTGGGAAGTCGAATGATGGATTGGTTCATTTCGATTGATAATGTTCCGGTGACATCATTATCGGGTAAATTTTTTCCGCTATAAGTCAAGACATGCCGGACTTCGACATTTTCAGGAAAAACTTTGACATGATCGACAAAACTGCGTTTACTGTCCAGACTGCTAATTTGAAATTCTTTCCGTTGGCCTTCATCTAGGGCGCCGATCATTGGAACATCCTTGGTAAACAAGTCTGATATATCAATAATTAACGACGTACTGTCTGGATTAAAACACGATATCGGATAGCTGGCTATGACAGGCTCAAAATTATTGTTTCGAACAGAGCGGTATACGGGATCCTCCTCGCTGGCCACACTATTGTATGAAACACTTCGGATAAGTACCTGATCTTGATGACGTTGAAATCGAATGACTTGTTGAGGGCGGGATTTCATACCGGCTCCACCAAAATTGAGCCCTTTGACAAATCCAGAAATTCTACTGACAATTAGTAATTCATCGCCCATCAAGTTGAAAGGAAGTTCGAAGTAGGTCTTTTCATGCACTTGGTGCACAGTGAACAATCCGGCTTGTGTTACAGCTTCTTTTGTGATGACTTTTTCAAAGGATTTGAAGCGAGACTTCTCTTCTTTCTTCTCGGTCGTTGCCTCCTCTTTCTCTTCTTGTTGAGCAAATGAACACATACAAATCAGCAAGGCCAGACCGGTGATCCAGAATTTCATCATCTTTTTTCGACAAAATAAGACTTGCAAAGGAGAACAAGCGATTAGTTTCCTTTCAGCGCTTCTCTACTGATGACCAATTTTTGAATTTCACTGGTTCCTTCGCCTATGGTACAGAGTTTGGAATCACGGAAGAATTTTTCCACTGGAAAATCCTTTGTATACCCATAACCACCGTGGACCTGAATAGCATCAGTTGCTACTTGAACCGCAACTTCAGAGGCATAGTACTTCGCCATGGCTGAAATCTTGGTTACAGGTTGATGGTTGTTTTTAAGATCTGCGGCTTTACGTATCAAGAGCTCCGCTGCCTCTGTCTTGGTGACCATATCTGCCAACTTGAAGCTGATGCCTTGAAACTTAGAAATAGGTTGACCAAATTGTTTGCGTTCCTGTGCATATTTCAATGAGGCTTCATAGGCGCCTTTTGCGATGCCAAGCGAAAGAGCGGCGATTGAAATACGTCCGCCATCCAGCACTTTCATGGATTGGACAAATCCCTCGCCCTCAATACCCAGCAGTTGATCCTTATGAATACGGCAATTATCGAAGATCATTTCCGCAGTTTCAGATGCTCGCATGCCGAGTTTATTTTCTTTTTTGCCAGCCTTAAATCCTGGGGTGCCGCGTTCAACAATGAATGCTGACATACCTCGGCTATCGAGCAGTTCACCAGTACGTGCGATCACTACGGC
>JAHEAU010000091.1 GCA_024642625.1 Lewinellaceae bacterium | reverse complement strand
AATTTGGAATAATTACAATTTTGAAAAATCTACTTTCCCTCCTCAACTCCTCCACCCCTTAACTCCGCAACTCAATAAAATGGCTTACTCCGAATTTTTCGCCGATCGCATTCGCCAGGTTCTTGATCAACGATCCACTAAATTTGAAGAAAAGAAAATGATGGGTGGTCTCTGCTTTATGGTGGATGATAAAATGTGTGTCGGCATCGTAAAGGATGAACTGATGGTCCGCCTCAACCCGGAACAAGATGAAGAAAATTGCACATTGCCAGGTGCACGACCCATGGACTTTACAGGCCGGCCGATGAAGGGCTATTTGTTTATTGACAACAATGGCACAGATAAAGACAAGCAGTTAGAGAGTTGGATTGAGAAGGCATTGGAATTTAACCCACTGGCAAAATCATCGAAGAAGAAAAAGTAGAACATATAGATCCATCATTCCAATTGATTGCAAGTCAATCTAGCTGAAAAAACACATTAAGTCCTTTAGCCTTCGTTTGCTAACCGAGCTACGACTCTTCTCCCAATTCGAATAAATGGCTGCTCGACCAGATAATAAATCAGCGTACCTGCGATCAGTGAACTGGCCACAGCAACCGCTGAATAGAGAAGAAAAAAGCGCAATTCCGAACCATTGGCATAGGTTGTCATAATATAATCAAAGCGCTCCATGATCAGCTTGGTAAACAACCAATGGCTCAAATAAACCCCATATGAAACCCTTCCTAAAAAGGAGAATAATGATCCAGACAGAACGCGTTGAATCCGTTCTGAATTGATGACATAGACCAAAATGAGCGCAGATGCAATCCCGGTAAACACAAATTCACTGACAAACAGGATGCTGTCTAAAAAATAGCGAATTGAACCGGGCAAAGGAAAAAGATGCAATATGTGCCGGATCGAGAATAAAAACAAAACCAACGGGAATAAGCTCCATCGATTGCGATACCACCACTTGGCATCATCCTGAAAATGGTGAATGCGATCAAAGTGTTTTGCAATGAGTACACCCAATCCAAACAAGAGCACAAATTCAGAGATATATACTTTGCCTGCAATCATACAGACGAGTAAAAAGAAAATAAAAAGCCGGTCACCCTGCCGTGCAATCAAGATCATAAACGGAACCAATAGTGACAACGCCATTTCGACACCCAATGTCCACCCTGGCAAATACAAGTCATGGTGCTCCCGCATGAGCATCGCTTCTTCCCAAAAATAATATGGATTGTGTAAGAAGGTGTCTTTCCACAAGGTGAGATAATTCTCTCCGAAGTGAGCCACAGAATAATAGATAACAAACATAACCAGGAAGGCGGGGTACAATCGAAAAACTCTGGATACAGCAAACTTCTTCACATAATCCCCATCAATCTGTACATCCCGTTGAAAGACCTTGTACGATAAAACCAGGCCGCTCAAAACGAAAAAAATAGCCACAGCATCAGCACCATTGAAGACTATCATGGCTACTTTGGCCTCCGTCATCCACGCCCAGTGCGAATTGATGACATGATACATCACAACGGACAATGCTGCAAGTCCTCTGATTGCATCCAGATACTCTATACGTTTTGCCCCGGCCTGTTGAGTCCCCATAGTCTCTCCCATTCTTCGGATGAAGGTATGCAGAACGTGGAGTTTGACCAATTCACTTCTTGGCATGCACTCATCAAGTAAATGGAAACCCCTTTAGCGGCCTCTCCTTATGATCTGAAAAAATTGGATTTTACCATTGAATATACCTCCCATAAAACATGTACGGGGTTTTCAGTTATCAAACGTTGTTCTTACCGTGATCCATGCGTTCCGATTGATTACCTTTACCTGACTAGAACATTACCCAAGCATGCGCACACTGTTTTCCTTCCTGATCGGCTTCCTTCTGATTCAAACCAGTTTCGCCCAGAACTACCCCAACAGCCAGACCGATGGCGAATACTTTGAAGTCAATGGCGCCAAGCTATGGACCGTTCGTCATGGAGACGGTCCACCCATCTTTTTTATCGCAGGCGGGCCAGGTGGCTCTCACCCCGGATTGCGGAGTTTTGATCCACTATCGGATACCCACACACTGGTCTTTTTCGATGCATTGGGAAGAGGGAAATCCGATCTCGCCATGAATGTAACAGAGTATTCCATCGATCGGGATGCTGATGATCTGGAAGGATTGCGCAAAGCAATGGGTTATGACAAGATCTCCGTGCTTGGCCACTCCTACGGCGGAGTAGTTGCGCAGGCATATGCCATCAAATACCCGGAGCATGTAAGCCACCTCATCCTGGCGAATTCATTCCACAGCTTTCTCATGTGGCAGGCCAATGATGACAATTGTAATCACGAAATAAAAACAAATTACCCGGAAGTGTGGGACACATTGATGATCGTCAGGGAACAAGGGTATGTCTCCAGTGACGAGATTCATCAGGAAATTTATGGACGTGTTCCTTATGGGTTTTTATACGCTTACAACCCGGATAAATTTGTGCGTCGTGGCAAGCCAATCGGACCACCCTACCCCAATCGATTTAATCCCGACGTCTATTACCAGATGGTCGGAAAAGACGGTGACTTCATCGTCGGCAGCGATATTGGCAACTTTGATTTCCGAACAAAACTTAAAGATCTGCCCATGCCCATCCTGGTGATCGGCGGTCGGTTTGACCGAGTGGCTGTCCCTAAAGAAATGATCAAATACAAAACCTTTTGTCCACAATGTGAATTTGTCATGTTTGAAAATAGTGGACATAATCCACAAGTAGAAGAACCGGAAAAAGAGTTTGAATTAATCCGGGCTTTTTTAAAGAAGTAAAATGTCCTTCCTGATCGTTTTTTGCCACTGAGCCACTTAGTGATTTGTTCGACTGAAATAAAAAGAATGCAAGAGTGTAAAATTATTCTGAAATAGAGAGTAGTCCACTAAGAATTTCTTGTCTTAAAATTCCTTAGTGGTCTAACTGCTACTATAATTGAACTACTTATTCTTCATTCCAATATGCCAAACTAATCACAGACAAAAATCTGAGTGCCTTAGTGGTAAAACCAGTTGAGAATAAAGGTAAAAATGAGTCAAAATTTCTTAGTGAACCATGTTGTTCCTTAGTGCCTTTGTGGCAAAAATTCCGCCTTCCGACTTCCGATTTAACCCAACACCTAGCGCCTAACACCCAATACCCTTTGACTCTCGAACTATCTGACTTTCAAATGACCGAACTGTGAGCAGTTTGAAAGTTGGTGCTTCGCCCCGAGCACTCGGGGGACTTTGCCGTTTGAATTCTTTTTCAAACTCACACTTCCGATTTAACCAAACGCCCAACGCCCAATACCCTTAATTTCCAACTTTCGAAATAACCCAATATCGAAATATCGAAATAACGCCTTCCGCTTTAACCCAATACCTAACGCCCAACGCCCAATATCCCTGATGTGCCACTTCCAACTTCCGATTTCCGATTTCCGCTTTAACCCAAGGCCCCGCAATTCGGCCCTCAGTCCTCGGCCCTCGGCCCTATTTTAGCCTTTTTTCACCCTCGATACATCATAGACATCCTTCCGCCGGTCTTTCAGATTTCGGACAGCACCGTAGGTATGGAGTTCATTGAGCAAAGTCAGGTCCAAATCAGCAACGAGAATCATTTCTGTATTTGGTGTGGCTTCTGCTTTGATCGCATTACTTGGAAAGGCAAAATCACTCGGCGTAAATACGACCGACTGAGAATATTGAATATCCATATTTTTCACCTTGGGCAAGTTTCCGACACTGCCCGTTATCGCCACATAACATTCGTTTTCGATGGCTCGCGCTTGCGCACAACAGCGCACCCGCATATATGCATTTTGGGTATCGGTCAAATAGGGAACAAAGAGGATTTGCATTCCTTCATCTGCCAGTAGTCGACCTAATTCTGGAAATTCAACATCATAACAAATAACAACTCCGATACGACCCGCATCCGTATCAAACGTCCTGATATTATCAGCCCCTTTTATGCCCCAGAATTTCGATTCATCCGGTGTGATATGCAACTTGGCATAACGATCTATTTTGCCACCGCGATGGCAAACATAACCGACGTTGTACATCGTCCCATCCACGACTTCCGGCATGGATCCGGTAATAATATTCACATTATAACTCATTGCCATTCGCTTGAAGCGATTGACAATCTCACTTGTAAATTCAGCAATCTCCCGCATGGCCTTTGCCTCGGATAAATGATTGTACGCTGCCAAAAGTGGCGCATTGAACAATTCGGGTAAAAGTGCAAAATCTGCTTTATATGCCGACACCGCATCTATGAAATATTCGATCTGCTCAAACATTTCGTCAAGTCCACTATAGGAACGCATCTGCCACTGGATCAAACCAACACGGGCATAATCTTTTCTGCCCGTCGTCGTACGATGCTTGGATTCATAATAGACATTGTCCCATTGCAACAGACAGGCAAATTCCTGGGACTCTTCATCATCCGGCATATAAGCCCGCAAAACCTTTTTAACGTGAAAATCATTCGCAAGCTGAAATGTCAGAACGGGATCGTAAATCTCACGCAACTTGACCTTTCGGATATAATCCTTAGGCGACATCTCATCAACAAACTTGTGATAACTCGGAATCCGGCCCCCAAAAACAATGGCCTTCAGGTTCAATCGTTCGCACAGTTCCTTACGTGCATCATACAACCGACGTCCAAGGCGCAAACCCCTGTAATCCGGATGAATAAATACATCCACCCCATACAATACGTCTCCAGCCGGATCATGAGTATTAAACGAATAGCTGTCTGTGATTTGTTTGTATGTATGGCTATCACCGAAATGACTGTACTGGACGACAATGGACAATGCCGAACCGACCACCTTGCCATCCGCTTTTATCACAAACTGGCCTTCTGGAAATTTATCAATCAGACGCTTCATTGTCTCAATCGTCCAGAATCCACCCGGCCAATCCGGGTATGCGGCTTTCATCGCGTGTAATAATGCTTCGTAGTCTTCGAGTCGAAGGTTGTGGAGTTCTATTCGGGCTATGGAATCGGAAGGCTGAGACGGTAATTCGGACATGTAAAGGTTGTTTGCGCCGCTCTGGCGTTTGCTTATAATACGAAAATATGGGCAAAACTAAGGCAAGTTCATCATCTATGCTATCCAACATCCGCCAAACAAAGCGTTCATTGCTCTTTTTTTCGGTTTCAGCTACTGAACGCATGGTGTGTCCAGGAAATCGTGTAAACTTGACGATGATCTTGACTTTTGTCATTCGATTTTCTCTACTTCTGACCAGCTTTCTGGCTCTTTCCCCATCCATTTTGGGGCAGTCAGAAATTCGAAGTACCACAACTGGCAGAATTCAATTCGAATCGGATGCGCCAATGGAATTGATCCAGGCGGCTTCAAACGCTGCGAGAGGGTTTCTCGACCCGGCAAACCTGACCTTCGCTTTTATCGTTCAGGTCAATAGCTTCCAAGGATTCAACAATGCACTGCAGCAGGATCATTTCAATGAAAATTATTTGGAATCTGAGACATTTAAAGAGGCAACTTACAGTGGCCGGATCATTGAAACGGTAGATCTGACCATTCCAGGAACATATGATATTCGAGCAAAAGGGGACTTGGTTATCCACGGTATTTCCCGGGAGCGGATTATCCGCTGCCAGCTTAAAGTCAAACCCCAGGAAATCCTGGTCACCAGTGAATTTTCAATACGCCTTATTGACCATCAGATCCAGGTGCCTCGAATTGTGCACCAGAAGATCGCAGAGGAAATAAAAGTCGATCTCCAGTTCAAATTGAAACCGCGATAGCATGCTCGGGGAAGCGCTTTCAATTGGTTTAAGAAAATGTACCTGGTTGTTGCTTCTGGTACTTTGGGTACCACTTACGATCTCTGCTCAACAAGCACCGCTTCGTTCCTACACACTGCCCGACCCTTATCAACGATCACATATCGAGCACATCCTTCAGGTCCGATCCGGCTTGATTTGGCTTGGCACCCCTTCTGGTTTGTTTGCCTTTGACGGCAATGAGTACATCCGATGGATTCGTCCCGATTCACTCAAGGAAGAAGTCCCTGTAACTGCTTTATTCGAAGATCAAGGCGGTATACTCTGGGTTGGATATGCTGACGGCAGTATTTGCCAATGGGAGAATAGATTTAACGGACTGACACTTTGGATTCCCGAAGAAGGTCAGCCAAAAGCGCGGATCACTGGATTCGCTTATGCATCCGGCAATTTGTGGATAGCTACTTATGGCGAAGGTGTATACATCTGGCGGCATCGCAGATTGTACCAGTTCGGGACGGAAGATGGCTTACCTAACCCTGAGATTTATTGTATCACCGCTGACTCCCTGCACCGAATTTGGGTCGGTACAGATGCAGGTCTGACCGAATTGCAATTTCATGGTGACTATCAAAAAAAGGTCCGTCAGGTCAATTCCAGACTTCTACCCGACCAAATTGTTCAGACCCTGTTGCCGGACCGAAATGGCAACCTTTGGATAGGATTTTTTGAAGGTCAAGTCGCAAAATATACACCCGAAACTGACCGTGTAACTGTTTTACCGCGCCTTCCAAAAGAAAATCCAATCACCTGCCTCCTCCTCCTTGAAGGTCAGGAACTGTGGGCCGGAACAGAATCTGGTGACCTGTGGCGGTATCCGTTCAATCTTCAACGTTGGATCCGGGGAATTAATGAAACACCTCCAACAGGTAGGCACATTCATGATCTCATTCTGGACCGGGAAAACAACATATGGATCGCCAGTCAACCGAATGGGTTACTCAGTTTTTATCGACCCATCGAATTTATTGATGCAAATGGTCATTCCGTTCAAGCGACTTTGGAAGATGGGCAAGGTCGAATCTGGGCAGGCACCCCCTCCGGTCTGTTTATCTTGACACTGGATCAGAATGCTGGCCTCGTATGGCCTCCTCTACCACTTTGTCTTCAAGGAGAAAATATTATTTCCCTGGCCAGGTCATCGGATGGATCCATCTGGGCCGGCACATTCGGAAATGGTGTTTTCCAACTGGATCATAGCGGCAAAATACAACTGCATATATCGGAAAAGGACGGACTTGGAAATGGGAACATCCTGTCCATCACGCCCACTGACAACAACCTCTGGATGACTACCCTGGGTGGCGTAAGCGCACTTGAATGGCCCGTCAGTCCCGGATCTCGACCTCTGATCCGGCAGTTTGGAAAAAAGGAAGGATTGTCTAGCCAGTTTATCTATTCAAGTTACCTGGACACGTCCGGAAAGCTCTGGTTTGGTTCAGATGGAGAAGGCCTGAGCTGTATGTATCCCGATGGACAAATTATCTCTTATCGAAAAATTGGCGATCAGGAACTGCAAAGTGTCTACTCGATTACAGCAGACCATCGCGGGCATATCTGGTTCTCTACTGCAAATAAGGGCATCCTGGAATTCGATGGCAAGGATTTTTACGCCCTGACTATAAAAGAAGGACTTCGTGATCTTGCAATCACAGGCCTTTTTACCGATCGTAACGGCCGAATCATCATTCTCCACCAGCAAGGCATAGATGTTCTTGATCCAGAACGACGCCATCTTATCTACTACGATGAGTCCGTGGGATTGGAGGATTTTGATCCCAATCTCAATGCCTTGAGCGCAGGAAGAGACGGCACATTCTGGATCGGAACAGCAAAGGGACTAGTGCGATATACTGCGCTCTCTCACCCTGGCGTAATTGATCCAACCACGATCCTGAAATCTGCGACGTTGCTGAATGGTCGATCCATACAGGATGGAGAACAACTCTCGGCTCATGAAAATTACCTTCGATTTACATACACTGGATTGTGGTACACTGACCCGAAAATGGTGTTGTATCGTTATAAACTGGAAGGTGCCGATCTCGACTGGAAACAGACACGAGACCATGAAGTCACCTTCTCAAGCCTACCTCCAGGCAAATACACCTTGCGTGTCCAAGCAACAGAAAATGGTGCCTGGCTAAAAGAACCCGAATTCCATTTTTCATTCACCATTCAGAAGCCCTGGTGGCAACAGACCTGGTTCTTGCTCCTCTCCTTGATTTTGATCGGCCTTGCCATTCGAATGATCTTACGACTTCGCGATAAACGCATCCAACGCGACGTCTTGCTCCAAAGGGAAAAAATTGAATTGCAACTTGAAACACTCAAAAGTCAGATCAATCCACATTTCCTCTTCAACAGTTTTAACACACTACTTGCTGTCATCGAATCCGACCCGATCGCTGCCGCCCGATATGTTGAAGAACTTTCAGATTTCTACAGACAAATCCTCGCTTACCGGGAAAAAGATGTGATCCCTCTGGAAGAGGAATTGCTTCTCATTGGCAACTATAAACACCTTCTCGAAAAGCGGTTTGCTGAACACGTTCGGCTGGACATACACGTGCCTGACAAGTCCGGATATGTAGTGCCCCTTACACTTCAACTGCTGGTTGAAAATGCAGTCAAACACAATATCATCTCCCAAAGTAAACCGTTGACCATTCACATTTTTCAATCTGCTCCTGACCAACTTATTGTCGAAAACAACCTCCAAAAGAAAGCCCCTTCACCAGGACATTCCACTGGTTTTGGGCTGCATATCCTGCGCAGTCACTACCTCATCTTGACCGGAAAACCGATTCAAGTAGTTGAATCGAATGGCATTTTTCGGGTGCACATTCCAATCATACCTGCAACCACATAATCCATGCAAAATCCTCGAATCCTCATCATTGAAGATGAGCCACTCGCCGCGTCTCGTTTAAAGGGCCTGATCCTTGAAATACTACCCCAGGCTCAGGTATTGGCTATCGTGGACAGTATAGAAGCTTCTGTCGTTTGGTTGCAAAATCACTATTCAGACCTCATTTTTATGGATGTGCAATTGGCGGATGGTCTCTGTTTTGACATATTCAAGCAGGTCGATATTAAGGTGCCTGTCATTTTTACAACAGCTTATGACGCCTATGCACTTAAAGCATTTCGGGTCCAGGCGTTGGACTACCTGCTCAAACCAATGAAGCGACATGAAGTAAAAGAAGCGCTGGATAGATTTCAGAAATTGATCCCACCCGTCCCTGATCTCGACCAAGTCAGGGACATTTATGCTGGTGAACCAGTACCTGAATTCCGACAGAGATATCTTGTCCGCTTGGGAACAGCCATCAGAGTCATCGAAATTCCGGACATCGCTTTGATCTATACCGAATCCAAGAATACCTTCCTCCTAACAAAAGAAGGTCGACGATTTCCCGTGGACTATAGTCTTGAAGCCATGGAAAGTCAATTGGATCCTACCCTTTTCTTCAGAGCCAATCGACAATATATCCTGGCTTTAAACGCCATCCGTCAAATGTTTGTGCATACCAAATCAAGGGTCAAAGTCCAAACAGATCCACCTGCACCTTCACAAATTATTGTCAGTACAGAAAAGTCAGCCCAGTTTAAACGCTGGCTCGCCGGAAATGATGAATCGGTATGAATCTAAAAACTGCCCGTCATGACTTTTTCCGATTCGGACACACAAAGTGCGGCTTTGTCAGCGTTCTATTACTTGTCTACTAAATACACCTTAGGTTTGATGTATGAATAAAACTGCGAATACCCTCACAGTAATCCTTTTACTGATGATTTTGAGTGGGTTCTTGGCGACCACATCCTGCAAACACAATCCGTTGATCCCGATAATTGATCCGGTTGACACAACGATTATCGATAACCCGACTGATCCAGTGGATACCTCTGGGTGGCCTTGCAGTCCAGACTCGGTTTATTTTGAATACCAGATACTCCCTATTCTGATATCCAACTGCGCAATGTCTGGTTGTCACAGTGCCACAAACCCAAAAGAAGGCGTTAATTTGACATCCTATGCCAAGGTGATGAGTACTGGGAAGGTGAAAGTGGGTCAGCTAAGTGGTGATTTTTGGACATCAATCAATTCTACCAAATCTGATAAACAAATGCCTCCTCCACCGGCAAGCAAATTGCCTCAGGATCAGATTGACCTCATTAAAACATGGATTCTTCAAGGGGCTAAAAATCTGACTTGCAACCCCGGTTATGGAGGATGCGCGACAGCAAACATGTCCTTCACCAATAACATTGCCCCGATTCTGAAACAGAGCTGTACGGGATGTCATGGTGGCAGTTCCCCTCAGGGAGGGATCGATCTGTCAACCTATTCAAGTGTTGTCACTATGGCCCAGAGTGGCAAGCTTCTTGGTTCAGTTAAGCACAATGCAGGCTTCAGCGCCATGCCACCTGCAGGTAATGGCCTGCCTACCTGTTCTATCAACCGCTTGCAAGCCTGGATCGACCAGGGAATGTTAAACAATTGACCTGTAATGAAACTTTCTGCTGTCTTCTTGAGTCTTCTGGTTATCATGACACTAACGGCCTCGTCTTGTTATTACGATGTGGAGGAAGAATTGTATCCCGCTGGAAACTGTGATACAATGAATGTTTCATTTGCCGCGGATGTCATGCCTTTATTCAATCAGCAATGCAATATCTGTCATGCTACCGGTGTCGAACTTGGTAATGTTAACCTGGATTCATACACAGCTGTTTTGCCCTATGTAAACAATGGAAAATTGGTGGGGTCTATCAGTCACAAGAATGGATTCAGTGCCATGCCACAGGGCCAACCAAAATTGAGCTCCTGTACGATTGACAAAATTACTGCCTGGATTGCGGCTGGTGCTCCAAACAATTAACCCAGATTAAGACATCTTATGAAAAAATGGATCATCGCCGGACTTGCCCTCGCACTAATAATCGGAGTTGCTATTGGGCTGTACATGTACAACAAGCCTCTGGAAAGCATGTCTGGCCAAGAAGCGGAAGTAACCATTTCTGCTGCCGATCTCTTTCAGGCTTTTGATACAGACGAACAAAAAGCAAATACAACCTTCCTTGGCAAAGTAATCGAAGTATCCGGAACTATTGAATCCATTTCAACTGGAGATGATACTTCCACCAATATCCTGCTGAATGCTGGAGATGTTATGGGGGGCGTGATCTGTCGGATGGACCTCTCGTCTAAAGACGTATTCCAGGAAGGCCAGCAAATCGCCCTTCGTGGAGAATGTACCGGAAAACTTCTCGATGTCGAACTGGCAAGATGCGTTCTTGCCGAATAATGAACTGCTTACATTAAAACCCCAGAATATGAAAAAGTCGCTCTTTATTTGCCTGCTGGCTATCACTTTTGCTGGTCAACTGCATGCACAGAAATATTTTACACGTGATGGAAATATCACCTTCGCTGCCAGCACTCCCCTGGAGAACATTGAAGCAACGAATCGTGGTGCAACAGCCGTGGTTGATGCTTCCAGTGGAGCCATGGAATTTGCCGTCTTGCTCAAAGGCTTTATTTTCGAAAAAGCATTGATGCAGGAACATTTTAATGAGAATTATCTCGAGTCGGGCAAGTATCCCAAGGCCACGTTCAAAGGGAAAATTCAGAATATTGGCGAAGTCAAATGGACAAAAGACGGAAGTTATCCGGTCAAGTTCAAGGGAACAATGAATATTCACGGTACAAACAAGGAAATCAATGGCCAAGGAACCATAACCATAAATGGTGGCCGAATTCTTGCATCCTCAACTTTGGATTTACCTTTGTCGGACTATAATATTTCAATTCCTTCTGTTGTAGCAGATAAAATCTCAAAAACTGCCAAGGTAAATATTGAAGTTGCCCTCGCAGAACTGAAACGATAATTCAATGAATACCCGATTTGTAACCTGCCTGTCGCTGCTGTTTCTTTGCCTTATTGGCATTATACCCGCCCTGCAAGCCCAGGATGACCTCCTTTCTTTGCTTGGTGAAGAGAAGACGACAGATTATGCTACGGCTAGTTTCAAAACAAATCGGGTAATCAACCTTCATAGTCTGGAAAATACGCACAGCGGTGTGCTCGATTTTAAAATCAGCCATCGCTTTGGCATGCTGAATCAGGGTTTATATGATTGGTTCGGTCTCGACAACGCGACTATTCGACTGGGTCTGGATTACGGAGTGACCAAGAACTTGCAAATTGGTGCTGGGCGGAGCAGCTATAAGAAGATGATTGATGGCTATGCCAAATATCGGATTCTACACCAAAGTACAGGGAAACGAAATATGCCAATTACAGTAACAGCAGTAGCGGGCATGTATATCAATACATTAAAGTGGTCTGACCCCAATCGTGACAATTATTTCACCAGTCGCTTGAGTTATACATTTCAGGCATTGATTGGTCGCAAATTTAATGACTGGATTACGGTCCAACTGGCGCCAACTCTGGTTCACCGCAACCTGGTTGCAACAACTGCTGAATCCAATGATGTATATGGTATGGGTATTGGCATACGGCAACGAATTACACGTCGGTTAACGCTGAATGCGGAATACATGTACCTTCTTCCCAATCAGGTAAATGACGGCATCCAAAATTCATTCAGTATTGGTGCAGATATTGAAACAGGAGGCCATGTCTTCCAGTTGCATTTTACAAATTCAACCGGAATGGCCGAGCCTGTTGCGTTCACCGAAACCACTGGCGACTGGTTTGACGGAGGCATCCATTTTGGATTCAATATCAGCCGGGTATTTACAATTGTGAAACCGAAGATTTAGACTTTTTCTCTACCCGAATTTATTTGAAGGAGGAAAAAAAGGGCATCTTATCTAGATGCCCTTTTTTTATTCACGAATGAATAATAAGAGAATCATTAAAAAAGCCAGTGAGCAACCTTTGTT
>JAHEAU010000325.1 GCA_024642625.1 Lewinellaceae bacterium | reverse complement strand
TATTGAGCAGGGCCCACCTCATTGTGTCGTGTACGAACAGGAATACCCAATTTATGACACTCAATCTCCAGATCCCGCATGAAGGCAAAAACACGCTCCGGAATGGAACCGAAGTAGTGGTCCTCCAATTGTTGGCCTTTGGTAGCCAACTTGCCGATCAGTGTGCGTCCCGTCAGAACGAGATCTGGACGTGCATTGAACAAGGCCTCATCCACCAGGAAGTATTCCTGCTCCCAACCCAATGTGACAATAACCCGGGTGGCCGCTTTGTCAAACCAATTGACAATCGGTAAAGAAGCATTCTCAACAGCTGTTTGGGATTTTAGTAAAGGCAATTTGAAATCCATCGCCTCACCTGAATAGGTAACCAGAATGGTCGGGATGCACAGTGTTTTGCCATCGCCCACTTCAAAGATGAAGGCCGGAGATGATGGATCCCAAGCTGTATATCCACGAGCCTCGAAAGTTGACCGCAATCCTCCTCCAGGGAAACTCGAACCATCCGGCTCTTGCTGGGCAAGCTCTTTTCCTCCAAATTCCTCGATCGCTTTCCCATTTTGATCCAGCGTAAAGAATGAATCATGCTTTTCGGCTGTTTTTCCTGTCCAGGGCTGGAACCAGTGGGCATAGTGCGAAGCGCCATTTTCCATGGCCCATGTCTTCATGGCGCTAGCTACCAGATCAGCAACTTCGCGGCTCAGCTTGGCACCGGATTGAATGGCAGCTTTCACACTGAGATAATCGTCCTCAGTCAGATACTGCTGCATGGACTCATCATTAAACACATTCACGCCAAAGTACTCGGAGACCAATTCCGTGGGCGTGTCAAAAAACGACAAATCGGATTCGTGCCGGTTTAAAATGGTGTCAATTGCATTAAATCTGGATATACTCATAGCGGGAATTCCATTTCAGTGAGGGAGGAGGTACATTTCGACCGCAAAGGTACCATACTTCTGTTTTTTCACCGCCTGATCCTGACCAGTTTAGGAATAATTAACCATCTTTTTTTGACTTTGTCCATCCCGTCAATCTCAAAAAAGAGCGTAATTTCATCCGATGCGATTGTTGGCGTATTTATTCCTGTTCTTCCTGGTTCATGCTGCTGCTTGGGCACAAACCAATCCGGACACGGAAGCCATCCAGGAATCCCTGCTCGAAGGACTGTTTGACGACTATACACTGGATGACGGTGGCGAGATTTCTCCGGAATGGCTCCTTCTCCTCGAAGACCTCCTTCAGCGGCCAATGGATATCAATAAAGCATCAGAATCCGACCTGAGTGTTTTCTTTTTTCTTTCAGCCGCACAAGTCGAATCATTCATCCAATATCGACTGGATTTTGGCCAGCTCGATGACCCTCTCGAGGTCCAGGTCATTCCCGGCTTTGATCCAGCCACTGTTCGTCGTCTTTTACCCTTTATTCGAACGACACGGTCTGCTGAAGACGCCCTACTGAAACGCAACCATCTCTGGCAAACTGGCAAACGCGAGATCACCATGCGGGTGGAGCGCTTCCTGGAACCGAAACGAGGTTATCAAGAGACTGCCGATGGTGATCCCCCACCCTATGAAGGTGATGCCACCCGATTGCTGGGACGGATCCGCTATTTTTCCGGTAACCGCGTTTCTTATGGTGTCACGTTCGAAAAAGATGCAGGCGAAGCACTGTTCGCCAAGAGCAATCCACAAGGGTTTGATTTCATGTCCGGCCATGTCTATCTCCGCAAACCCTGGAAACATTGCGAACAACTCGCGTTAGGCGATTTTGGCATCAGCCTGGGGCAAGGGCTGCTCATCAGTACCGGATTCAACTCGGGCAAATCTGCAGCGGTCACCTTGATCAAGCGCAATGGCCGTGGACTATTCCCTCAAAACGGTTGGCAAGAAAGTCGGTTTTTTCGCGGTGCAGCCACCGAATGGGCCCTCACAGATCGCATCCATCTTCTCGGTTTCTTTTCTGTCCGAAACAGAGACGGCAATGCCATCCTGGTCGACAGTACGGATGGCGAGATCCCCTTGCTGGTCAGTTCCATACAGCAATCCGGATTGCACCGGACTGCCAGCGAAATTGAAGATGAAGGCCTTTTCCGGGAAATCGGCGGCGGTGGGCGTCTCTCCTATCGAAGTCGCACGCTTCAAGTTGGCTTGAACGGTATCCATTTTCAATATGACCCTCCATATCAACAAGGGCAATCCGCATATAATTCATTCCGCTTTGCCGGTGATAAACTACAAGCAGCTAGCCTGGATTTCTCCACCAATCTTTTTGGTGGCCAATGGTTTGGTGAAGCTGCCATGAGTGGCAATGGCGGCATGGCTATGAGCTCAGGCATGATGTTCAGTCCTGACAAGCGGCTACAGATCTCTCTCCTAGGACGGTATTTTTCAAAAGATTATCAGACACTGTGGTCGGCACCTTTCTCTGAATCCACCTTGCCCGTCAATGAGTCCGGGGTCTATATCGGTCTCGATTTCAAACCGGCTTATGGGTGGAAGGTCTCCGGATTTGTGGATTTGTGGTCCCATCCCTGGCTGACCTTTCAGAGCGATTCACCAGTAAAGGGCCGCGAACAACTGCTTCGTGTGAGTTATGAAAAACGGAGGCAGTGGTCGGTCTATGTCCAGTTTCGACGAAAAGGTCGAACCGTTGATCAGCCCGGTGACACACCTTCTGTGTCCGATCAAATCCCCACATTCCGACAGCAATTGCGGATGCAATGGCAATTCGATGTCAACCGGGTGATGAGCTTCCGCACCCGACTCGAATGGACCCAGGCCAATGCAGGGAGCGGCCTTGAAAATGGCTACCTCATCGCCCAGGACTTTCTGTACAAACCTGTGGGCAGCCGCTTGAGTGGAACCATGCGGTTTGCCCTGTTCCAATCCGATGGTTATGCAAGCCGGATGTATATGTACGAGAATGACTTATTATATGCCTTCTCGTTGCGGCCCTATTACGATCACGGTCAGCGATTCTACATCAACCTCAGATACAAACCGTGGAACCCCCTCACTGTTGAGGGCCGTTTTGAGGTCTATCAGCTCTTCAATCAAGACAAGATCGGCAGTGGACTAGAAGAGATCAATGGTCCGATCAGAACGGGAGTGAAAATGCAGGTACGATATTTATTCTAAATCCGGATAAAGCAGATACTTCCGCCGAACAGGTGCAAATGCATCCAATGCAGGTGTCCAGGTCGCCCGAATCTGTTCAGCTGATAGTCCTTGACCGATTTGGGTACGGAGGATCGTACTTCCTGAAAGCTTATCCAGATAGTTGGTCTTCAAAAAGAAGAGCTCACCATCCGGCAAAGCGGAATAGGCTTGAATGAGGTAGTTCAGATCAATTTGGGCTTTTCGATAAATGATAGCCGGAGCGATATCCGACAAATCCCAACCCCGACATTGCTGATTTT
>JAHEAU010000090.1 GCA_024642625.1 Lewinellaceae bacterium | reverse complement strand
CCTACATCAACTCTGACAGGACGACCGAGATCTTCGAAGGCACCGTTGCTGAAGCCAGGGAGCTGAAGAACATCACCGATCTGTGCGACCGTTGTGAAAAGCGGGCTGTCAAAGAAAATGATGTGACTATACCTGAACCAGCTGAAGAAGTTCCGGCCGAGACAACGGAATAATAATAGATGCCATAATTTGTCTTTTTGGTGAATGGGCATGCAACGCATGTGCCAGAGGAAATGGGCATGCAGTTCTTCGAGCACCGGATGATTTCCAGGAATACATGTATGGGGTCGTCAGGTAAAGCTTCGGTCTCATGATTTAACAGGACTTGAGGTTTCGGATAGAAATCTTTTGGGTAGACCTGCGTGAGGACATGAATGATGTCATTCCCTGCTGTCGTGCAAGACAAGGCGGCAATACCAGAAGTGAAGTACTTAGAATGCTGTGTAAACAGGTTGACGTGTAAGCGGCAACCCAATCACTTCGATAGAAGGGTAATGCCAAATCTATTTAATGTCCGGAATGTACAAATATCATGTCATGTTGGCTGCACATTAGATATAAAATTAATTGTGTGAATTATATCTAATTTATTTGTAAATTATTCAGCAGCTACTTTTTGTTTCCTTGAATCAGAAACCAATCTACCCATGCGTCCATTTGCGATATTGAATTCGGACGAAGTATGATTTCACGCTTGTTGTTGAGTAGAAAAAATGTTGGAGTGCTATAAACGTAATAATCTTTAACCACTTTGCTGTCCCATTTATTAAAGTCACAGTAGGCAAAAAATGGATAATTTTTCACAGCCTGCTCAAATGAGGTCTGATCGGTATCTAGTGAGATATATACTACCTCTACGCCTAAATTGCGCCAATTCGCATATTTTTGTATGGCATTGGGCAGTTCTTCCAGGCATTTTGGACACCAGCTTGCGCCAAAAATGACGAATGTGTAAGGTGTGTTAAGGCTGGATAGATTACTGATTTTAGATTGTTTAATACCATTCAAATAAGTCCTTTCTGCAAAATGAATATCCGGGGCGATATTTCCTTTTTTCATGGCGCGGTAACTTTCCAGTTGTTTGGCCAGATCGCTGTCAATAGTACAAGCCTCCTCATTCAGTACGTTCAGGGCCAGATACTCTGCTGCTTGAAACAAACTTTGTCGCTCCAATAAATCAAAGAGATAATTTGTTACCTCATTGAATATGTTCTCGTTTTTAATGAGGTTTGCCATCATCGCATCAATGGAGAGTTGCATTTCAATGAATACAGAATCCAATGATTTGCCACTATTCTCTAGTAACCAAAAATGACTTTCAATGGCATCTTTAAATAAACCGCTTTTGTATAATCGTTGATCGGTATAATCAAGGGCTCTGAATGCTGCAATTGTAGCGGGTATTTCCTCCTGGCGATATTGAGCGATAACAGATACCGAGCTTATGAATGTCCGAACGGGTAAATACCAACTTATATAGCTACCTTTTTGCAACCCTGCCAAGAAAGCTGCTTCTTCATCTTTTATCCGTTTTTTTTCTGTGCGAATATCTTGGACTGTAGATTGCTGAACTGCAAATAAAGAGTCCATAGTATAAAGCTGTTCCAGATACATCCAGGCACTGATTGCCTGCTCTCTTTTTGGATGTTCTTGTGCATATTGTTCAAACCACTGGTTTTCTTTTCCTCTCTTGATTTGGATTGTCTCAGTAAAGCTCAACGCTTCTCCTTCAAGCACTATGTCTTCGCCACTTAAAATGATAAAAAGTGGTTTTTCATCTGAGGAAATGAGATAACCGACACCATAATCTGCTTTGGAATACGTGAGTTTAAAGTTGCCTAGGGCATCGATGTCGGCAGAAGAAATCTTATAGGTATTCAAACCGTCAAAACCCTCCAGTTTGATTTCACTACCACTCAGGGATGGTAAATGGCCTTCAATCGTGGCTGAGGTGAAATCAGGAATGGGATCAGCGTGCTCTTCCTTTCCTGAACATGTAATCAAGAAGATCGCAGCGAGGATAATCAGCAGTTTTTTCATCATGGAGATCGTTGATTATCTACAAATAAGATTGTAATCTCATTTGAGTATTTGTACAGCAAGGCATGTATTTGGAGGGCAAATATTGTGCAATACACACAGCATGCGTTCTATTCCCATTGCATTCTGTTTATGACGAATTTTGTTAGGCCAGGTAGTCGGTTATCTCATGACGCTATAGCTTGTTAAACTTCGAAGGAAAGCGTGAATTGGATGAATTAATCCTTGATACAGCGAACCGACATCCCATCTTCCTTAGAGCTGCTGCCTCTGAACGCTTTGTCGAAATTGTAAACCAAGTATCGATAAAAGGCATAGTCGGCACTGTTGTTATCCGTAGAAGTCCACCAAAGACCTTCTTCACCGATAGCGTTGAATTTTCCATTGTAGTTGCGGGTGCCGCCCGGCAAACCTGAAAAACCACTTTCGTTGGTAGCTTTTTGGTTCGTGCCTGACCAGTATATTGTACCAGTTTTTTTCATTTTATTTCCTGCCTGGTCGACACCTCCCAATTGATCTGTTAACGTGGTCCATTCTGTATCTGTCGGCACATGCCAACCACAAGGGCAGATGTTTAGTGAGTTGCTCACTGCATATCCATTGTACAATTTCCCATACGAAGTTAAATTCTGGCTGTCGTTGTTGTAATATGCCCACGCGCCTGTAGTTAAGCTTTCCCAAGGGCCTTCGCCTGTAATATTCGGTATGGCTTCCCCACTGCAATACCTGGTCGTTCTTAAATTCTCCGCCATCCAGGTCTGAGTGCCAATTTGTATGGTTGTATAAGTATTACCATCAATGTCTTTGACGGTACCTGTCGATATTGGTTCGTTAGTTTCTTTTTGGCAAGATATAGCCATGACGATCAAAGACATTAAAATAATTTTTTTCATGATATAAGGTGCTTATGAAATTAATCCCTACTCTGTTAATTATGGCTTTTCGGGTTTCGCCAGTTAATTGTAGCATTTACATTTATCGTCATTTTTAATTCGTTTTCTTGTTGAAAATCTGGATAAGTTGATGACGATAGAACATTTATGGTACAATCTTGGGTTTTAGTTGGAAGATGAATAGTCTGTTCAGTATTTATATCCCAGTAAATATACTTAGCAATTCCGGCGGTACATCTATCCGATGCAACGTTGCCCCAGAATTCTGTTTTTCTTTGGTAATTCAAGAAATAATATTCGTTCTTACCATTGGGCTGACAGCATCAATATTCATCTCTTCTTTCTTGCAACTTCAGGTCAGAAAGGAAACTGTCTGAAGAATGCAATTGATTGTAAAGTCGTTTTCGTTACGTATTCTTTAGAATTGCAAGAAAGCCAGGTGCCAATCTACTAAATCTACTGACACTGCGTTGCGGCAGGCGAGTCGTTGAGTCAATCCTTAATACAACGAACAGAGTATCCGAGTGTTCTGGCACTGGTGGCCATACTGGCACTGCTGGTGTTGAAGCCGAGGTATTGCGAATTGGTACCGATAATCGTACTACTCCAATAAACGCCGTTTGTACTCACATTTTTGAGCAAACCAGTAGAACCCAAACGAAAGCCTGCCATAGGCAATTTAAGAGGTGAAGCAATAGCTCCGGCTGAGTTGTTCATGCTCCAGCTTGTGCGCTCGGCATTCAACTCGGTTTCTGTAGGTAAGCGATACCCACTTGGGCAAGGATTGTTGACCCCATTCACCCCTTGCCATAAATTGTCGTTTTGTGAGGTTCGCCAGTCATAAGGTGAGTTGGGTGATAATATAAAACTTCCATGTTCAGGCTTATCACCGGTACTCAGAGTAATAGTGGTTTGAGAGATGCGGCACTGGTGTAAATCAGCTCGTCTACCCCATTGGTATAAATCTCCATAAGAGTTAACATCAGAGCTGCTGGTGGCTTGGCTGAAGGCGCCCAGGTTCCTGTCCATCCAGATCTTGCCTGTAATGGGGTTGGTGACATCCACTATGGCAGTGGGTGTACCCAGGCAATGCATGGTGCCGGATGGGTAAGGGGCCTCTTTATTAATCTCTTCTTTCTTGCAACCTCCGAAAAGAGCAGAGATCGTAAGGATGAATATGAATAATTGAATAGTCGTTTTCATTACGGTTTGTTTTCAAGTGTTGGATCAGTAAGAGTCAAGCCACTAAACTCAGTTTCATTGTGTTTCGGTAGACAGGTTAATGTGACATTTTCGCTGGATAAATGTCCTTTGGGGGTCAATTCTTGATACATCGAACTGATAGTCCGCGCGCTCGATCGTAGGAGTTCCCAACGAAGGCATCGGAGGTTGTGAAGTAAAGTTCGTGTGAATAGGTAGTGTTAACCGTGCTACTCCAATACACGCCATTGGTGCCGACACTGACTAGCGAACCGCTGGCCATGCGGAAGCCAGCCATGGGCAATTTGAGTGGTGAGGCATTAGCGCCGGCTGTGTTGTTCGCACTCCAACTTGTGCGTTCGGCATTCAACTCTGCTTCTGTAGGTAAGCGATACCCAATTGGACAAGGGTTATTGACCCCATTCACCCCTTGCCATAAATTGGCGTTTTGTGGGCTTCGCCAGTCAAAAGGTGACTTGTTTGTTATAATAAAGCTGCCATCTGCAGGCTGGTCACTGGTGCTCAACGTACTTGTGGTTGGAGAGTTGCGACACTGGTGTAAATCAGCTCGTCTACCCCATTGGTACAGGTCGCCATAGGAGTCAGCATCGGTGCTGCTTGTGGCTTTTTGGCTGGCGCCCAGATTTCTGTCCATCCAGATCTTGCCTGTAGTAGGATTGGTGACATCCACTACAGCAGTGGGCGTACCCTGGCAGTGCATGGTGCCGGGAGGGTAGGACGGGCCGGAAGCAATGGAGCTGGTGAAGGACACAGAATTGCCATATGCTGTACCCGCTGAGTTGGTCGCAAAAGCCCGCACAAAGTAGAAGGTATTGGACTGAAGTCCGGACATTATACCGGAAAAATTCCCCGTGCCACTACCAATATTCAAAACAGTACCGGAAGTAATGGTTGGGTTGGAAGTGGTACTCCAGCAAATTCCCCGTGCTGTAATGGGTAAGCCACCATCGGTCAGTATCACGCCTCCGCAAAGGGCTGATTCAGAGGTAATACTGGATGCACTGTTCGTTAATAAAGTTGGTAGAGCGCCACTGGCTGCTTGAAATACGACCTGATTCCCATAAGCCGTTCCTTTAGAGTTGGTCGCATACGCTCGTACATAATACGTTGTTCCTGCTGAAAGTCCGGACATGTTACTGACGAATGAACCGACATTAGTTCCATCATTGGTTTTGGTCAGAAGATCAGCTGTCGGGTCCGGATTGACATCCCAGCAAATTCCCTTTGCGGTTACCGAGGCACCGCCATCCGCTGTGACGTTCCCCCCACACACTGCTGTTTCTGTGGTAATCGAAGAAACAGCATTGGTCGTTAGTGTTGGGGTGACAGGAGCGGAATTGATCTCTTCTTTTTTACAGCCTCCGATAAGAGCAAATAATATCAGAGTGAATAGGAGTGATTGAAGAATGTGTTTCATTATTAAACTAATTGTTATTCAGTGTGATAAGATCAAGAGACAATCGATACTTACTGCCACTGCGTTTTGGCAGGCAGGTTAAAGTGACATTCCCGTTGGACAGATGTCCTGAGGAATCAATCCTTAATGCAACGAACTGATACTCCGCCTGCTCGGTAGTTGGAGTCGAAGTAGGCGGTGCCACTACTCAATCGGAGTATGCGTGAAAGGGTACCACTAACCGTACTGGTCCAATAGTCGCCTTGAACGCCAACACCGACGACCGCACCATCGAATGTGGTGCGTAAGCCCGCCATAGTCCATTTAAGTGGTGAGGCGTACGCTCCATCTGGGTTAGTCATTGTCCAGCTTTTGCGTTCGTCATTCAACTCTGTTTCTGTAGGTAAGCGATACCCAATTGGGCAGGGGTTGTTGACCCCATTTGCTCCCTGCCATAAATTGGTGTTTTGTGGGCTGCGCCAGTCCCAAGGTGAGTTGGGTGCTATTATAAAACTGCCAAGTGTAGGCTGGTCGCTGCTGCTTAACGTACTTGTGATTGAAGAGTTACGACACTGATGCAGATCAGCTCTTCTACCCCATTGGTACAGATCGCCATAGGAGTCAGCATCAGAGGGGCTGCTGGCTTTTTTACTTGCGCCTAAATTTCTGTCCATCCAGAATTTACCTGTGGTGGGATTGATTACATTCACCCGAGCAGTTGGGATGCCCTGGCAATGCATGGTGCCTGGTGGGTAAGGGGGACCAGAAGTCGTCGTAGTGAAGGAAACTGAATTGCCATATCCTGTTCCGGCTGAGTTGGTTGCAAAAGCCCGGATATAATAGGTGGTATTGGACTGAAGTCCGGATACAGTGCCGGAAAAATTGCCGGTGCCGTTTCCCAGTTCCAGCACGGCGCCAGAAGTGATAGTCGGATTCGAAATAGTATTCCAGCAAATTCCCCGTGTGGTAATTGCAGAACCACCATCGGTCAATACTTCACCCCCGCACAAGGCTGATCCAGATGTAATATTGGATGCACTATTTGTTAACAAACTGGGTAGAGCGCCGCTGTCTGCTTGAAATATGACCTGATTTCCGTAAGCTGTTCCTTTAGCGTTAGTCGCATATGCTCTTACATAATATGTTGTTCCTGCTGAAAGCCCAGACATGTTACTGACGAATGAACCGACATCGGAGCCATCATTGGTTTTGGTGAGAAGAGCAGTTGTTGGTTCCGGATTGACATCCCAGCAAATTCCTTTTGCGGTTACCGAGGCACCGCCATCCGCTGTGACGTTCCCCCCACACACTGCTGTTGCTGTAGTAATTGAAGAAACAGTATTGGTCGTTACCGTTGGAGTGACAGGATTGGAATTGATCTCTTCTTTCTTGCAACCTCCCATAAAAACGGAGATGGTCAGGATGAAAGCAATTGATTGAATTGTAGTTTTCATTACTAATAGTTATTCGGTGTTAGAAATCAATAGGCAATTAACTAAACCTGCTTCCATTTCGCTTCGGCAGGCATATCAACATGTCAATCCTTCAAGCAACGAACAGAGAATCCCAACGACCGGGGGTAATCGGTGATAATGAAGGCGTTCTGCTCCATGATAATGAGTGAGATTGCATCGGTAAAGGAAACTGAACTACTCCAATAAGCACCGAGGATGCCAGCATTTATCATAGAACCATCATGGTAGAGGCGGTTGCCCGCCACGGGCCATTTCAATGGAGAGGCAAAAGCGGCGGCTGCGTTTTTCATGCTCCAGCTTGCGCGTTCGGCATTCAGCTCTGTTCCTGTAGGTAAGCGATACCCCCTTGGGCATGGATTATTGACCCCATTCACCCCTTGCCATAAATTGTCGTTTTGTGGGCTTCGCCAGTCATAGGGTTCGGAGAGTGGTATGATAAAACTTCCCTGTTCAGGCTGATCAACGGAACTCAGAGTCGTTTTGGTTGGAGAGATGCGGCACTGGTGTAGATCAGCTCGTCTACCCCATTGGTATAGATCTCCAAAAGAGTTCGCATCAGTGCTGCTGGTGGCTTGGCTGAAGGCGCCCAGGTTCCTGTCCATCCAGATCTTACCTGTAATGGGATTTGTGACATCAACTATCGCTTTGGGCATGCCCAGGCAATGCATGGTGCCGGGTGGATAAAGGGCATCATCGGAATTGATCTCTTCTTTCTTGCACCCTCCGAAAAGAACAGAAATTATTAGAATGAATACAAAGGATTGGATTGTAGGTTTCATTCTGATCGTGCCTCGGAATAAATAAATTAATAGGTAAATTTACCGGATTATTTCTGCCTGGACTATTATTGATTCCAATGATTTTTTAAGAATTGGATATAGTTGAAAAAGCCTCACAACGATGCAAGGCTTTTTCAATTTGGATGGTGCATCAGGAATGCATCATCCGGGTAAATCAACTGGCCAATACAGTTGGAAGAGACCTTCTGGATGAATATTTAATACAACGCCATAAAAACAGCTCAAGTGGTATCACCATTGGGGAGTAGGTCATCATCTCATCGTTAGCTTCGCGGTGATTTCCTGCAACAATTTAGTCCCTACTTGAATTTTGTATTCTTTGCGATGGTATGCGCAGCCAAGCTCTGCGATCTGCCTGGCTGGCTCTATACCCATCACAACTCGTGCTCAAGTTACTGTTCAACTCTCGGATTAATGTTGAAACATGTCGACCTGTTCGGTTGGCTTTTGATACATGCGTCTATCCCTGAGCCAGACCAATACTGATCTCTTCTCGGTTTGATAAACGAAGCCTTCTGTATATCCCAATGCAATAAGTTTTTACTTTTTGCATTAGCAACCTGTAAATACATTAATATGAAGGAAGAAAATAAATTAATCCCTGACGCAGCGAACTGAATTCCCTCTCTCCTTTTGGAGTGCATAAGGAAGTACATTGTTATCATTGTTAGCCAGAAAGAAGAACCAGGCGCTAATAGCATCACTCTCCGTAGAACTCCACAATAAACCTCTGGTACCAAAGTCGTAGAATGAACCTTCAAAGCTGCGGGTCCCACCTGGCAAACCTGAGAAACCGCTCTCGTTGGTCGCATCTGTATTAGGGCTTGCCCAATACTGTGTGCCGGTGCTTTTCATCTTACCACCTGCTTGGTCCTCACCTCCCAAATAATCTATCAACAATGTCCATTCTGCTTTTGAGGGCACATGCCATCCTGTTGGGCAGACATTTCGAGGATCAACTACTGCGTGCCAATTATACAGTTTACCATACGGGTTTTCATATTGGTTGTTGTTATTTTGATGTACCCAAGCACCGGTAGATAAACCTTTCCACAGGTTGTCATTTATTACATTCGGTATAGGATCTCCATTAGCATAGACACTCGTTCTAAGGTTCTCGGACATCCATTCCTGGCCGTTCCCTAACACAATACTTAAATAAGTGTACCCATTAAATGTTACGCCTGCTCCCGGGTTCGTGACAATGCCTGCAGATGCAGTTGTAAAGCTCACCTCACTCCCATAAGCCGTCCCCGCGCTGTTCGTAGCATAAGCACGTACAAAGTAAGTCGTACTGGCTGTTAACCCTGATAAATTACTTGTAAAGAAACCTATTCCGCTACCGTCATTAGTGACATTATTGGATGTTGTTGGATTATTGCTTGTACTGTAGCACACACCTCGTTGAGTTATAGGGGAACCGCCATCGTTAATGATGTTACCACCGGTGGTCACTGACGTTTCCTCAATATTAACTACTTGGAATGTAGTTAGTGTGGCCAAATTAGCCGAATTTTCTGTCGAAAAAATCACCTCATTCCCATACGCTGTTCCTGCACTATTGGTAGCATAGGCACGCATATAATAGGTTGTGCTGGCCGTAAGCCCAAATAAGTCACTTGTAAAGCTCCCTTTTCCACTGCCATCATTAGTGGAATTATTGGCTATTGTTGGATTTGGATTCATGCTGTAGCATACACCTCTTTGAGTAATAGGCGCACCTCCATCATTACTGATACTTCCACCGGTGGTCACTGAGGTTTCCGTAATATTACTTGCTTGAAATGTCGTTAGCGTAGCCAAATTGCCTGGACCTGGATCATCTTTTTTACATGAAAAAAAGGATATAGAAGTCACAAGAAATAGAATAAATAATTTCAATAAGGAGTTTTTCATACGTTTTATTTTTAATTATTGAAATTTAATTACGATAATTACTTTTTATCTGTAAATAATTCCCTTATCAGACTATTTTTACTTAATTCCATATCGGGGGATTGATCCGAATCAACTGTGTTAGGAGTGACGAATATCGACTCATAAATGAGAAGATATTTTGTCAATTATATCAACAAACGAGTTCTTTTTCAAAGAGCTGATCATATTAAATATTTTTTCCAACTTCATACTTTTTCGTTTTTTATTCGCAGTGTCATTTTACTTTGTTCCGAATGGTTGGTAGCGGTATTAAAAATCATTCAATTTTATTATATCGACAATCTTTTTTCATTGTCTTCCAAACAATCGTCATATCATCTCCAAATTGCCGTAAGGCAAAATTGTCTTATACTCAACTGATTTATTGACAAGAAAGCTATTCATGTGATTCTTAGTGAACTTTTAGAACTTCTATAGTTAGCTCATTTCTTGCTTTTGGAACGAAGTGAAAATTAGGAATAGTTCGTTACCGAGATTTGCAAACCTACCGGAAATGTTTACTACTTCTCAATGCGTACTGCCTGAAGCCCAAGTAATTCCCGACATGATTTCTCTTTCCAATGTGCCAACCGCTTTCCCCAACAGTCCATATGGGTTAAACACAGCTATTTCACTTTCCTGATACTGTATCGTGACAGAAACTGATCTGACATGAATGGCAATTCTTAACCTGGTTAAAGTTGATTGGATCAATTTACTGGAGCCATCGAATAGCACAGCCTGAGAATTAGTCTATCAGATACCTGTGCATAAAAAAAGTTCATGTCAACATCATTTCTGCCAAAAGAAAAATGGCAAGCAAAGCTTTAGTTGTGATTTATTGAGCGGTAAAAAATTTTTGTGTAAAGCTAAGAGGTTCAGATTGTCCACTCTATTATTGAATCCAATGATTTTTAGGTTCAGCAGGTGCGGGTAGTCGAGTATTACATGGTCCTGCTTTGGTGGTGGTAAGTATACTGCTGATTATAATTTTGGGGATAAATCCTGACTCTTCATTCACTGAAGTGCGATAAAGCCATCACTATGCATTGGGTTCCTTTCCCCCTGATTCCAATAGGAGATTTGAATCCTTAGTTCAAAATATCATTGGTTTAAGTAAGAAAATCTTGGTGTATACAGCGGTACCTTTGACCTGCTTCTTTAGTATATTGACTTTCTATAAATTCGAACGCTGTAATTTATATTGATGGTTAATGTGTGGATACAAAGAAGATTTTGATTAGGAAGAATCGATCCACAATATGGAAGCACCTTCCTGAAGGTTGCCTGCTCCTCCTGGATCCTCGTGAACTCAGGAGGGGCTTTTTACAGGAAACCTGTAGTTTTAAGAGTGTACATCTTGATACCATCTACTCCGGCAGTAGCTATCCATACATGAGACAAACCGCCTCTTCCATCCATTTTCATTCGACTCTGGCCTTCCTCAGCTGGGGATGGTCTGATCGGATACAGGGGCTATGTCTTTTGTTGATTCTAGGCTTTTCTTCAGGAGTCATATTGGCACAGGCAACCCTCGACACCGCCTATCTGGATATGGAGGTAATCGGTGTGAAGGAAGGGCTCTCAGCCGGCCTCGTCTACCAGGTGTCCCACGATCATAAGGGGTATCTGTGGATGGCCACGACAAATGGACTGAATCGATATGACGGCTACCGTGTCCGGGTGTTCACCCATCAACAGGCAGACCCCTGGTCCCTGCCAAATAATGATGTGCAGGTCATCTTTGTGGATTCCCGCGGCTGGTTGTGGTTGATCACTGCCGGTCGGGGATTGTGCCTGTTCGACCCTGCTAAAGAAAGGTTTTATCCACTGGAGGTATCCGGGTATACGGCAATACTCGAAGATGCCTGGCATAACATCTGGGTAAATGATCCAGCCGGCAGGTGGACCGTGATCTCCATTCCGGATCCGACCTTGACTGGTAAGGACCTGGAAGACATACATTCTTCTCTTGTCATTCGCAAGGCTTCGGAGGTGTTCCGCGGCCTGCCACAAGACGGGCTCAACCTGAATATACTCTTGTCAAAGAAGTATGGTGTTTCCTGGATCATGGGCGATACTCTGGTGAACTACGCGCTCAATTATCGTGAAGGTACAGCCAGCTTGACCTGGGCCCGGCCGGTCCGCCATGCCGAAGCAATGAAAGATTTTCGCCATGCACCCGTTTTGGAAGATACACTGCGGAATGTGATCTGGTTATTCGACCTGGACCAGATCGAGATGCTCGATCCACTGACGGGCAAGATGCATCGCACGATCCAGCTACCCCGATCCGTCGTTCAAGAGTTCGTGTCTCCGGCGATGATCGATCGGCGGGGTCGACTGTACGCAACAGGTGTCATCCAGCACTTCTACCGGATCGATCCGGATCGGGATGCCATCACCATCCTCCGGAAATCTGGTATAGAAGCTTTTTCCACGTATTGGAAGATGCTCAGCTCCACCCCCTTTGAGGATCAGAAAGGGAACATCTGGTTTCCGACCAAAGGCTATGGCCTCTATCAGTACCGGAGCCGGGTAGAACGATTTCAGTATATGGGCGATCAACATATCGGTCCCAGTGCCCCTCCGCTGTATGCCCTGACAGGCAGTAAAATCGTAAAGGATGACATCATCCAGACTGAAATCCTCGATCTGGATACCCGACAATTGACTGACGTTTGGAATGCAGGCTTCTACCACTTATCGAATGATATCGGGATCGAAAAATTCTCAAGTCGGTCCCGGGATGGCCAGATCTGGCAATTGTTCCATCATAAGGGGAAGATGTATTGGTATGAATGTGACACCCTGGGCCATGCGATCAGGCAGTTGCCCTGGCCCTTTTCGAGTGACCGGTTGATCCAATACCGGCCCTTTGCCACTTCGGATAAGCACACTTGGTTGGTCAATTGCGCCGAAGTACCCAGCCTGCTGGAAGCCGTGCCCCATCTGACTCTGTATCAACAGCAATCTGTCAATGGCCCCTGGAAGTCGCATGTGTTTGACCGACATCCTGAAGGGTTCCTGTTCGGGAAATTGCGGGTTTGGATGGAGTCAGGGGATCACACCATCTGGCTCGGTATGTCGGAGGGGGGGCTGTTCCGATTT
>JAHEAU010000324.1:999-3429 GCA_024642625.1 Lewinellaceae bacterium | reverse complement strand
ACAAGAAGGACAGCTTGCCGTACATTGAATCCCTCTTATTTGATGTATTCTATTTAAGCCAATGCAACAGATGAGGGCTGTTCTCTATGGCAAAGACTGCTGGTTTTGACAATGAAAAGTATCTCCAGGAGCAACACGAAAAGATCCTGGAGCGAGTTCAAAAGTTTGGCAACAAGCTTTACCTGGAGTTCGGTGGGAAGATCATGTTCGATTACCACGCTTCCAGGGTCCTGCCGGGCTTCTCTCCCAATGTCAAGATGAGGTTATTGCAAAAGCTCAAGGGAAATGCAGACATTATCCTGTGTATCTATGCAGGTGATATCGAACGTCGAAAAATGAGAGCAGACTTCGGCATCACTTATGATGTGGATGTAATGAGACAAATCGACGACCTGCGCAGTTGGGGTATCGAGGTTACTGCCGTAGTTATCACTCGCTTCGAAAACCAGCCAGCAGTCAATATTTTCAAGAACAAGCTGGAACGTCGCAATATCAAGGTCTACACTCACCGTTTCACCAAAGGGTACCCTACGGATGTCGATATGATCGTCAGCGATGAAGGGTACGGCGCCAACGACTACATCGAGACAACACATCCCCTGGTTATTGTCACCGGCCCCGGCCCGGGCAGTGGCAAACTCGGGACCTGCCTGTCTCAGATGTATCATGAGCACAAACAGGGCATAAACTCAGGTTATGCAAAATTCGAAACCTTTCCTATCTGGAGTATTCCACTGAAGCATCCGGTGAACGTGGCCTACGAAGCAGCAACAGCCGACTTAGGGGATTTCAACCTGATCGACCCATATCACCTCGAAAAGTACAATGAAACTGCCATAAATTATAATCGTGATGTTGAGGTCTTTCCTGTCCTCAAACGTATCTTGAACAAGATTATGGGCCACGAGGTCTATCACTCTCCGACTGACATGGGTGTCAACATGGCTGGCTTCGGGATTGTCGATGACGACCTGGTCAGAGATGCGGCCAAACAGGAAATCATAAGTAGGTTCTTCCGCTATCGTTGCGAATATGCTCTGGGCTATGTCGAGGCAGAAACGGTCCAGAGGTCAGAGTTGATCATGAAGGAACTTGACCTGAAACCGGAAGACCGCAGGGTCGTTGAGCCAGCCCGAGGATGTATTGAGAATGGTGAAATGGAAGGCAAGGGAAATGAGGGGATCTTCTGTGGGGCAGCTATCGAGCTTCATGATGGCACGATTGTCACAGGCAAAAATTCTCCTTTAATGCATGCCGCATCCAGTGTTGTCCTTAACGCCATCAAAACTCTGGCTAGGATTCCTGATGATATCCATTTGTTGGCTCCGGGGATCATTGAATCGATAGGTAGTTTGAAAAAAGATATCCTCAGCAGCAAAGCCATCAGTCTTGATCTAGAAGAGACCTTAATAGCATTGAGTGTAAGTACCACGACCAACCCGACCAGCCAGATGGCCATGGCGAAGTTGAAGCAACTAAAAAATTGTGAGATGCACCTGACCCATATTCCGACGCCTGGAGATGAAGCAGGCTTGAGGAAACTGGGTGTCAACTTGACCAGCGATCCGAACTTCCCGTCGCGGGCATTGCACGTAACTTAGCAATAAACCCAGGTGAATCCTTCCGAATGTTGTTTAGTAAGGGATTACGATAAAAGGTAGCGCAGCCTGGACGCACAGTGAGCAAAGCGAACGCTACTGCTTCGGGAGCAGGTGTGCTATGGCCATATTTTGATGATTTAGGCAGGTGCGCTATTCGAATCATGAGCCCTCGGACTAATTGGTCGGGGGCTTTTCTTGTATTGAGTCAGTAAGAATTTCGCATTTCAGCCAACCTGAGCACCCCAGAAAAATACAGCAGTATATTTAGGAAAAATTCTTTGACCGTTTAACTAATCTAAGCTAGATTAAAAAACTCTTGTATTGATGCATTCCATGGGGGTTGGAATGACAGATAATCAGTCAGGACAATTTAAGACTTTATGAACCGTTACTGTCTGCGCATTGCTGACCAGCGGTTTTTGCTTTGTTCCTTAGACTTTAACCGTCTGTTTTTAAAAGAATACTTATCAATGGTAGAACATGATCCTGGAGCAGGTGAGCGAATCCTTTTTGAATGATGGAGGATGCCCTTGATGCCTCTCAATCTACAGGCGTTCAGTTTGTTACCATTGGTAACGCTATCCTTCTCCGTCTTGTTGTTCGGCTGCACATTAAAGCCAAAGCTTAGTCTGGAAACCCAGCCCCTATTCCCTCAAATACAAGCCCGGGTAGGAGTCAGCATCCCGGCGACAGTTCGAGCCTACTCTTACAAGGACCCTTTAAATAAGATTGATTTTGGAGAGGTCAGCGCCTCCCGTTTCAATCAGGTTTTTCAGTCGATGTTCTCAGAAACTGTCCCCTTGGCTGACTGGCCGCCTTGGCGTGAAGA
>JAHEAU010000324.1:0-989 GCA_024642625.1 Lewinellaceae bacterium | reverse complement strand
TCGATGCGATTATCGAGTTGAACAGTGTGCAATTCTACTTGAGAATGGGTGGTGATGATGGGGGCGTGGCATATTGGTTGAAAAATATGAATATTGATAGTGGACGATATGTATCGGATAATCCAGATATAGCGTTTGCCTCCTACAAGGTGTGTCTCTATCGACCGGACGGGACAACAATTAATTGTTGGGAAGTATATGGCAATCAACATCATCAACGTTCCCTCTTTGATTGTCAAAATATGGCAAAATGTAACACAACGCTGACCGAACTGGCCATCCGAGACGCTTTATCAAAATTCATGCTTGATTTCGAACATGATCCTCTTGTCCAAACGTGGGTGCTTGATCTTACCGAAGAGCATTCCAGGCAATCCGGTATTGAACAGGAAACGAGCCCTTTAGAGCCGCCTCCTGACCAGGAATCTGCGATAGGCCTACTTAACTGGCCAATTGACCAGGCCGATTCGCTTGACGGCATGGACGATTGCCTTGCAAGGGGGATCTCAGCCGAATGCGAGGGAAGCGATATTGTTCGCCAGGAGATAATCCGAGAACAGCTTTTTCCCCTAATGGAACCATCTACGCAACCCAAGTCTGGAGAGGACTTTTCTAGGCTATTAGAGCGAGAAAATGTCCAGGATAGGCTACACGACAAGGGGATAAAATTTTTGGCCACGTTCTCATTTGGAACGCAGATGAGTGACCGTAAAGGATGGCTTTACGGTGGGTGCGGCGGCTTAGGATCGTGTAGCTGGCTTGGTTTTGCCTGGATCGACAGGAACACGAGCATTGATGTACAGATATGGGAAGTCGGTAAAGAAGTTGATGTTAGCCCTCTGGAAACAAATATCGACGGAACGATCTGGATCCCTGCTTATTTTGTACCCACCCCAATACCGGCTTTCACAGAAAGGAGAGCATGTCAGCATATGAGTCACCAGGTTGTAGAGCAGATCCGGTTACAGTCTCAGGGGCGGATGTGCCAG
>JAHEAU010000089.1 GCA_024642625.1 Lewinellaceae bacterium | reverse complement strand
AGCGGATTTAATCAATTTAATCACATCCAGACTGATCCTGATCTACAAACACTACATGAAATGCCTCAGTGGCAAGCACTTTCGGATAAATACTTTAAATAGATTGAGTAAGGTAGAATATCCATCTAAATGAATTTATTTTTAGTTCCACTTTATATAAAAAAAGGGGACCAGAATGTTGGTCCCCTTTTTTTAAGGCTGAATCAATCCAGAGATATCATTCCATACTTCTTTTTGTATGTGAAGATCATGGCCTGAACAAACTGGCTATAAGGATTAAGAGAATAAGCTTTTTGATAATAGGCGGTCGCTGCAGTGAGCAATCCATTTTGTTCTAGCTCCATTGCATTCAAGATAGATTGATGCGCCGATGATCCAGATGAGTAGAGGCTGTTGTTCATTGCCTTTTCAAGGGCCTGTAACTGAACTTCAGGTCCAACCAATGAAAAGCTGATTTTCCCACTTGGAATGACTTCACCATCAAGCAAGCTGATTGATGCGACATACTTAGATCCCATCTTCAGGTTCATTTCTCCCAGATCAACAGTGATTCCAGATTTCACAGTATTCGTTTGAAAGACTGGTTTAGCAGGCGTATCCTTACTCCAGATCTTGAACTGGCAAGTTTGATTATCGCCTGGTTGAGTCCAACGATAGTATACGGGGCCAGGTGTGACAAATCCGTTGTATCCCCCATCAAATTCTACCTTCACAACAGGACTGTGCCCTGTTCCATCTTTAACCCGATCAACTGGCTGAGTCTGACCTAAATCCGGATCTGGTGTCACACCATCACCAAAGCCAGATCCTTCATTTCCAAGTCTAGATTGCCCAGAAGGAGCTGGCGCCGGTGGCACTCCCTGGCCAAAGCCAGATCCTTCATTTCCAAGTCTAGATTGCCCAGAAGGAGCTGGCGCCGGTGGTACTCCCTGGCCAAAGCCGGAGCCTTCATTTCCTCGTCCAGACTGGCTACCACTGGGTGCTGGGGCTGGATCAATACCCTGACTAAAACCGGATCCTTCATTTCCAAGTCTAGATTGCCCGGAGGGAGCTGGCGCCGGTGGTACTCCCTGGCCAAAGCCGGAGCCTTCATCTCCAAGTCCAGATTGCCCAGAAGAAGCTGGCGCCGGTGGCACTCCCTGGCCAAAGCCGGAGCCTCCACTATCTCTATTCTGAAATATCCATTTTAGAAAATTTTCATCTGGAACAGGAACAATACCATCTCCCAAATCCTTTGTTTTAGAGCCCCCGGTGTTAGTTCCAGGACTCGGAGGAACACTATCGTCACCTGAGCCAAAGCCGGAGCCATCATTTCCACGTCCAGATTGGCTGCCACTGGGTGCTGGTGCTGGATCAATACCCTGACTAAAACCAGAACCTTCGTCACCACGGCCGGATTGGCGACCACTTGGCGCTGGTTCAGGAGCAATACTTTGACCAAATCCAGAACCGTCATTTCCGTGGTTAGAAGCTCCACCGGTAGCAGGTTCAGGTGTAATACTTTGGGTAAAACCGGAAGCAACTTTACCTGATGGAGTGGCCAATATTGCAGACATATTATGAACACCAGAACCCAATGATGTGGACGTGCCATTGTATAAGAGGACAACATGACCGCCATTCGAGACCCAGATATTTGCTTGGGTAGAAAGCATCTTTCCCTCAGGAAGAGGTTGTGCCATTTTAAAATCTATTTCCTGGTAAGTTGCCTGTCCCTGGATACTCCATACCCAAATTGAAGCTGATGTTGCTTCTTGGGTAATCACTTGCCCAATGGCGAGTGAAATGCCCAAAGAAAAGAGCAGTGTGAAACATGTTGTTTTCATAGTTGGTTACTTAGGGTGAATGAATTATAGAAAAGACAGATAGTCACAAGTTACTCAAAACCTGCCATTTATCAGTCCAGCCAAATGGATTGCCCTCTTTTGACATCATTTTGTCGAGTCAGAAACAGGGCATAAAGGTGGCGGATGTGACCGTCATCCGGAAAATCAAAAAGCAATTGCTCAAAAGTTCGTTGTGCCTCATATTGGTATCCCTCCATCTCCAGAATGGTTGCCTTCATCCACTGCTTTTCTTTCTCATCCGCAAGATGATAGTCTTTTAAATTGTCCAGGTTCCGCTGGATATCCTCATCAGCTGGGTCAGTAAAGACAAAATCGAGTTCAGCTTTTTTAGTCGGATCGGAACCTATCGCTGCAATACTCCATCGGTAAGTTTGCTGTTTTTCCAGCCCGAGTTGAACCAGATTTACGGACAAGACAGAATCGGCAACTTCTGCGTGATAAACTGTCTTTCCAGAAGCAGCATCGATGAGCGTGAATGTATAGACTCCTGGATGAGCTTGGCGTTCCCACCGAAACTCAACCCGTTCAATGCCGATCTTTCCAGGCAAAGGTGCCAGTAGTACCAGACCTTGATCACCAGGCCCATAGCCTTTTACACCTCCCGAAACAGCCATGAAATTCTGGTGGTACTTTTCCAGATCACGCTCTGTATCCGCACTCCGCAGACCATTGTTTACATAGTTCCAGAATCGATTCGTAAAACTCAAGCTTTGCTCTCGTCTGGTGTTATAAAATTTTTCCAAATCATAAGATCCTTTGTCCTTCAACCGGTGCATGGTACTATTGTCCAACAGGTTGATAGCTGCACCCTCAGGAACATTGACCCAACCATAAACCGGCAACTTCCCTCCCGGCCAAACACGTTGAGGAGAACTCAATTTGGTTTCCTGGTAGGTAACCATTCCGTGAACATCTGTTACCCGAAATGCGGCATCCTGTGCAAACACAGTCAGTGCCGAAAACAAGAAAATCAGAAAAGAAAACAGTTTCGTTTTCATGGTGAATCGTTTTTTATTTATTCGTGTGAAGTAACTTCGAGTTCAGGCAAATGCACGTTCATCCGGGCAAAAAAGCGAGTTAACGGTGCTCTGAGCAAGGACTCGTAAATCATGACAAAATCATAAGCCAGCGCCAAGCCCAAAATCCCGGAACCGAGATCAACACGGAACTGGAAATAGTTGAACAGGTATGCTGTCATAAAGAAGAGTATTGAAAACTCCAAAAGTTGAATCGTTCGTGTAATTGGATGAAAAGCCACATGAAATCTGCGATAGATCCAATGGATCATGACCACATTGACATAGGTAAAGAGGATTTCGAGTAATGTGATCAACCATTTTGGAAAATCATAGATATAGTTATCACTCAGAATCATGGCTATAATGTTCGCATGAATCACGACACCGTACATATCAGGAAGTGCCCGACCCGTATATTTGGGATTGAGTGGTGTATAGAGTTTGTCATTGATTGACACAGCCCAGCTTTCTTCTCCGATGTAGCCCATCAACACGATCTTGTTCCGAAACAAGTCTTCACCATTAAAGGCTGAGTCCAGGAGGACATCTGCAGAAACTTGTGTGAAGCTTTCCGGGCCGATGTAATTGATGCGCTCAACCGCATTATGACGTTCCTGTAGACGCCTAACAGCTTCTGGATTCGCTTCTCTTGTCACCGCAACGGCAAACGCATCTGCTGGACCATTGACGGTCAATTCAAATGGGCTGAACATCCGGACTGTAAATGTGTCCGCGGAAAGGAAGTTCGTATAGCCTGATAAATTTCCATCCAAGAATTTAGGATTTTGATCCTTTGTAATCATAAATCTGCCCTCTTCAGGAAGATATGATTGCAACTTCGTCGCCAGGATCAAATTCGGTATTGAAGCCATAGTGGCCTGCAATGCTGAATCGACAATCGGATCCATATTCTTTTCAAAAAGCACGTCCAACCCGATTGATCTGGGCCGGTAACTGTGCAGTTTTTTCAACATTTGGGTGATCCGCTCCCGATCTGGCTGCCCAATATTCACCAATACGACTTCATCGCAGAAGGTCACTTGCGTATGATCTTCCAACCGCGAGAAGACAATATCAGTCACTTCATAATCCTTTAATCCATTATTGAACGGGTCAAGAAAGTGCAGATTGAAGCGGATCATGTCCAGAACCCCGATGAACAAAAAAAGGACAAGTGTCACCAGGATACTGTGTGGCTTCACGATCCAATGAACAAATTGTCGAAAAAAGGTTGACATGGATGGTAACTTTATACAATGAATATGAATCTAAAGAAAAGTTACCGTTCTCTGAGCAAATTGAGGTACAAGGACCAAAATCCTCTATGAATCGGTATTTTTACCACAACCCTAAGCGAATACCTCATGATAGAGCGCACCTCAACATCTTTTTGGACCCTACGTGGACTTCTGCTGGCTTTTATGCTTGGCATGGCACTACAACCCGTTCAAGCCCAGGATCTCCATATCTATTACGATGCTTTCCATGAAACCTTTCGCGCCATGCGAGGTGACAAACCTGTGGAGGAGTATGCCGTAAAAAAGGGCAACCAGGTCTTTCTGCATACCGAGAACTACAACAACTTTATCTATGAACTGGAGGTGCTCCAACGCAACAAACCATCCGCAAACAAGACCAATATGGGTTTCACAAGCCTGATTTCCATGTTGTCTCCTGCTGGTGGATTGCCAACAGATCTTTTTTCTGGACTTACTGGAGGCACTGGTAATGCTAATTTGTTTGAGAAGCTGTTGTCCAAAGAATCTGGATTTAGGGATGAGGCTGACGAACAGGTACAACGAGTAATGATCGAATACGAAGCTTCGATCACAGAGATTCGCAAATTGGAAAAGAGCCTGGGATTTATCCAACAACAACTCAAGGAGTTGGATGAAAATATCCGACGCAGAGATCAGGTGCTCAGCTATATTCACGACTTGAAATACAACCCGAATATTCCTCCTGTGAAGATCGGTGAATTGATCACGCAAGAATTGGAGTCCCTTCTGCCAAAAGGTGACAGCAAAGTAACCACTTCGCCCCGTCAACAAAATCTGGAAGACTTGATCAAAATCAGTGACAAATACCGAATTGAGGTGAATCATTTAGCTCATCTTGATACATTGGCCAGAGAAATACCTGAATCAACACCGAAATTGAAAACGTTGAAAAACCTGATTCAAGACGGTCACCGGGACACTGAAATGGTGGCTCAAGCTCTGGAGGCTCAACAGGCTACCTTACGTCAGCAAATAGCCAAAGAAGCTGGCAAAGAATTTGAAATTCAGGCAACAATCCGCCAAGAGTATGAAGCGATCACCAACAATACCTTCAGCCATACCTATCGTACACAAGCTAAAGACAATGATCTGGAACTCCAGGTGGTGTTCATTGCCAGAGACAGCACAAATCGCCCCATTTCTTCAGGTCGCCAGGAAATGGCACCAATCAATATCGAAGTGTATGGCGGTTTGCAGATCAATGCCAGTGTCGGGGTCAGCTTCGGGCAATTTGCTACTCCTCCGCAGACTTATTTCGTTCGTGACTCCTTCCTTCGTGCAGAAAATGAATCCAATATCATTCCCTTCCTGGCCACCAGTGTCCATTTTTACTTCCAAAGCCGACGCAATCTGTCGTATGGGGGCTCCTTTGGTGTTGGTATGGCATTGACCAATAACGACAACCTTGAAACACCGACGTTCTTTCTCGGCCCTAGTGTGATTATCGGTAAAAGTCAAAGTTTCACCGTTAGTGCAGGAGCAATGGGCGGACGGATCCGTCGATTGTCCCAGGGATACAAAGTTGGTGACAGATACTCGTCTGATGCGAATGTTGTGCCGACTAAAACCAAATATGAACTGGGATACTATATCGGTATCTCCTTTAATATGGGCAATTAGAGAACATCTTTTCCTGAGGGATATTTATCAAAATGGGATGAGGGCGATGTCTTCATCCCATTTTTTATTTGATCAAGAAGTAGTTATTGGGTTATTTCGAGTGAATAGGGAGCAGGGATGAGGGATTAGTAATGAGGGAATAGGGAGCAGGGATGAGGGATGAACAATCGTCTGTAGACCAAAACTCAGTATCGACTTCAACCTTAAACTTTGAACAGTCCAGCCCTCGGCGAGTACCTTGAATCTTGAACAGCCCATATTCCTGGAATGATGGATTATTTCGTTATTGGGTTAATGCGTTATTTCGTTATTGCGAAAATCCAGATGCACCAATTGGGGTTTTGGTCATCCAGTTTTGAACACTTGGATTTGTTTGGAATTTGATAATTGTTCCTCGGGATTTCTGGTTAAGGCGGTATTTCGAATTGCCTGAGCCGATAACCGACTTCTGACAATGAAATGCTGATAGATTAATAAATGACCTAAGCGGAAAATCAGACTTCAACCGGGAACTTCGAATGAAGGACCCGGGAACTTCTAACGAAGGAATCAGGAACTTGAAACGAAGAAACCAGGAATCATCTGAAGAGGCACGATATTGAGCGGTAAGGTTATGTGGACATCGAAATTTGTATTTCAGGGCCTATTACCCCTGCTTACCGTAAGCAGGCTTGACCATTACCTTTTACCCTCCTTAAGCAAATTGCGAAAGGCGATTCTCCTCCAAACTCCCGCCTGCGGGCGAGGCAGGCTTAACCTCAAAACCTCCCTAAGATCTTTTTATACGGAAGACAGCCCAATTGACCACTTTCCCCTGGCGATCTGCTCGAAAAACAATCTGTTGGTTCATAAACACCAATACCTCCCCTTGGATTGCAGACATCCGCCGACTGGGAGCTCCATAAAGTTCGATCACCTTACTGACAGGATCGCCAATCTTGATACCTTCAAATGAAGCAGCAGAATAGTTGGCGTCAGTAACCTGAACAAAACCATAGATCTCCTTTCCCGACATATCGGTATTTACAAGAATTGTTGAGTTGGCTTCACGCGACATGGCATATGTGAATGAACCTACGATATCCGAGATCATTTTTTCTGGAACGAATCGCTCCAAAAGAAATGAAGCAAAGAGCTTATCCAGATCAAAATTGTCAATCTGCTCTTCATTTGAAATCGGACCAGACAACTGAGAAGGTGGTAAGGATTCCCCGCGTAAAACCTTAAGATTCAACTCAGACAACGGATTGTTGATGATCGATGCCGCATCGGTAAACGATTGCTTGGCACCCTCCTTATCCTGGTTTACAGCCTGAATAATACCTGTCAGAATGAGTGCATCTGATTCAGCTGCATTATTGCCTGCTTTTTTGGCATTTCGCAGGGCCTTGCGGGCCTGATCATCAGCATCATCCCACTGACCTAATTCGGCATAGACGCAACCCATATTGATGAGTGCTGGCAAGTATTCAGGATCCAGATCATACGCAGCTTGAAAGTGACGTCTGGCTTCTTCAAGTAAAGCGGTTTGTTCATCTACGCCACCACCCCGACTGGCCATACGACTGGAAAAATCCAATTGCATGGGATAGATAAAAGTGGGCTTATCCTGTTTCCGATTACTCATTGCCGACAATGCAGCTGCAACACCCAGATTATTGTAAATCTCACGGCTTTGAAAGCCGCCTTTATTCAAAATGTATTCGTAATAGGATCTAGCCCAGTCAAACTGATGAGTTGCCAGGAAATAACCTGCCAGATCATAAACACCGATCAACTCTTTCAGCCGTTCCATACTGTTTTGGGCAATGGCACGGCGTTCTTCCAGTGATGGATATTGTGAAGTTGGACTTGTCGCTGGCAAGCTATACCCTTCATACAATTTGGACAAGAGGTCAGGTGCAATGGTTAAGGTGGTATAACCGGCAGTGTGAGCCAGGAGTCCACCAAGTTCATCGGCCTGAGTTTCCAGGAGCATCTTGTTAGCCAACTTTTTATCCCGGATCTGATCGGCTGTAGTCAATCCTTGATGTTCCCGGATAAAGTGGTCCTCCCAGTTGTGTTTTTCATAATAATGGATCAGCTCGTGGCCCAATAAGGTGGCCATTGCATTTAGGGAATCCTTCCCAAAACCTATGCAAATATCATAAGCCTTCTCTTCAAGAAGAATCAACGCTTCATCGCCTTTCGCTGCGGCAATCATACGAGGAACTGGACTCATTTCAAACCTGGGTCGAATCATATTGCTATTGCCCGCAGCCTCCACCAAATGATCAAAAACCTCCTTGGCCACCCTGTATTTGTAACTCTTTTTGGCGTTGTTCAATTCATCGACTGATGCAAATCGACCAGTCTGGGAATCACCAAAAGCAAACCAACCAGATTCATTCTCTTGAGCAGAGACACAAATTGATCCAAGCAGGATCAAAGCAAGAAAAAAAGTACGCATAGTCATGAGTTCCGGTTTTAACATAGGACACCTTAAGTAGAATACAGTTACCCTTTCCTTGTGACAATCCGACCAAATCCTTGATTTGATCGCCAAAACAGGGAATAACAGATAAATGAATCCTTCTAGAAAACGAAATGGTAGCCTACAGCTAACTGTAAAGTGCGGTTTTTAAACTCAACTTCACTCATTGTTCCGGTGCCATCGGTATACATTCTGCTACCGACGGGTACCAGCCCGATATCATATTGTCCCTGAAGAAAAATTCGTCCGATGTAACCTCTCAGACCAAAAGAGATTCCCATGTCCGTGTCTTTAAATTCGTTGACATCCTCCTCCCATGTCCCATCAACATTTCGGTCAGAACGAATATGGGCGCCATAATAGCCCCCTGCAAACACGCCCAATTGATCCCAGATCCTGTATTCTATTTGTGGTTGTATATCCAGATACTTGAAGACAAATTTTTCATCATCAGCTCCAGGATTGGAGTTGATCATTTGTCCACCACGCTGATTGTACAACACTCCCACTTCAACTTCGATTTTGTCCATGAAAATGTAGCCAAATCGACCTCCAAAAGAAGTGTATGTCGCCAAATCCATTTTCAATCCTGAAACATCCTTGGAAAGACTGAGCCAATTGATATTCAACCCGGCTTGAGGGGTGAAGGTGAATTGCCCAAAGGTAGAAGTGAGGCTGATTAGTGAGCAGACTACGAAAGCAAGGCTACTCTTAAAGAACCATTGGGGAAAGACAGGTTTCATATTCATGTTGATCTGAATTCAATGCTAGTGAGGAATCTGAATACTATGAATGGTCAAAGAAAAACAAATCTAACATCTTCTGACAGGTTTGCCTAAAGGGAGGCAACAGACCAAGTAGCCGTGATTTTGGCCTCCACCCGGACATTTGCTGGATCAACCTCTATTGGTGCATCTTCTTTCATTGCGGACATCCGCACATGCAGACCGCCACCCGGATGAACTGGTTCATCGCCGTATCGAATCTGTTGAAGTGATCCCAAAGAAACACCTGCAGCAGCAGCCAGGATCATCGCATCCTTTTTCGCCTGAAACACAGCCTGGGCAAGGGCTTCTTCTTGTTGAGGACCTGGATCCGCCAGACCAAAGCTCAACTGGAATTCTGCCTGACTTTCTGACTGGCTCAACCGACCCAATACCCGGCCCAGATGGTCTTTATCGAAAGGCATCGGGAGACTCAGATGTTGCCGGGCTTCATATCCCCGAAATGTCTGCTTTCCTTCATCATATTCATATCGCGGTTGGATACCAAACTGACCAGTTCGCAATTCAAGTACATCAAGACCACCTTCATTCAGATCAGCACGCAATTTGTGCACCCGGTTTGCCAGTCCCTGAAGGCATTTCCCATAATCAAGAGCGGATTCTACTATTTGAAAAGACAGCGTCACCTGATCAGGTAAGGCAGAGATGACAGCCCTGCCGTCGACTGTAATGTGGGGTAGTGTGTGCGACATGTGATGAGCTTATTGACCTCTATTTATTGGATATTGATCAATTGGATATCAAAGATCAAGACAGAATTTGATGGAACCTTCGAAGAGGGTGAACTCGTTCCATATGCCAGCCCGGAAGGAATCAACAATTTGCCTTTGCCCCCTTTTCTGAATTTGGGAATCCCTTCCTGCCAACCTTTGATCACTTGATTCAGAAAGAAGGATGGTGGACTGCCTGCCATACTTTGATCAAATACATTGCCGTTGGTCAGATAGCCGATATATGCAACGGTGACCTTCGATTGAGCAGTTGGATAACTTGTCCCCGATCCCGGATCCTCGATAATATAGTGCAATCCTGAAGAGGTACTTTGGGCCGCCAGACCTTTGCTGGCCAAATATTCCTGAATAATAGCAATATCAGTATCGAGTTGTTTTGCTGCTGCTTCATCATCCTTCGAACAGGACAGAAAACCAAAAAGCAATATGGCGAAAAGTGGATAACGTAAACTCATTTCGAAGTATGTGTGAGGCCCGAAGATACAACGCAAAAGATGCACGTTATTGATTGAATCGGGGTATGACCTCTAGGCATCCGAGTGTTTTTACTAGATATTTTGTCAAGCTGGCCCCGCTTTTGCCCATCTATTATGCATTCATCCAATACTCTCCAATATGTCCATGAAAACAGGATTGATTTCAGCGTTCCTATTTATGTTTATTCTCAATGGATTCAGCCAGACACATCCGATGGTCGAACCACCCCACTGGTGGACCAATATGCCAACCTATGAGCTGATGATCACACTCCATCAGGAACAGATTGGCGAATGGACACCTTCTATTCATGAAAAAAGTCTCCGCCTCAAGGAAGTGATCCCCTGTTCAAATCCAAACTATCTCATACTAAGCCTTAATTGGGATGCCACATTTAAACCATCGACGATAACGATCCAATTGGCGAAGAATGGTCAGATCATGGAAATCCCATACACATTCAACGCAAGGGACAGGACGTTTAAACCTGCAGGATTAGAATCTTCAGATGCAATTTATAGGATCACGACAGACCGGTTTGCCAATGGTGATTCAGAAAATGACCGGGCTTTGCAGGGCAACGTGAATCGTAAGGATCCACAGGCTCGGCATGGCGGTGATCTAAAAGGCGTTCTGGATCAACTAGAACACATACGTAGCTTGGGGATGACCGCCATCCAACTGGATCCCGTGCAAAAAAACGAAGGTGCAGAAACGTCTTACAACGGGAAACAGATCTCCAGCCATTTTGAACTGGACCCCCGTATTGGCGACTCGATCACCTACCGGCGATTGATTCAGAAGCTACACCGGCAAAACATGAAAATCGTTCAGAATGCGAATTTCAGTACTGTCAGTATCAACCATCATTTCAGTCTTGACCCACCCTTTCCTTCTTGGTTTGATGCTGAGAATAAGGCATCTGGAAGATTGGAAATTGGGATGCGTCAATGGCATTCGAGTGATCCAGTTTTAATAAACTATATCACCCAGGCATCCTTATGGATCATGGAAGAATATCACTTGGATGCGATACGACTAGGATCGTGTTCAAGGATGGATCCATCCCTCGTGGAACAATTGACCAAACAATTGACCTTGGCGTATCCTGCCGTGACAATTTTCAGTGAAAAGGAGCCAGCTGATGACCTAGAATTCAGTTCGCAAAGCAAACCGTTTGATTTATTAAAGAAGAACGATTGTGGGTTACAGATCCAATCAAATGATGCCTTTCAGCAAGTGGTAAATCAACTCTTTTCAGCAACCGGAGAACAGTTAACTACTGTGCAGAATTTGTATCAGTGGATGATTGAAAATGAGAAACAAAAGGATCCAAATGGATCCATTCTGTTTGTTGACAATGCTCTTTTACCAAGATATTACGATCCAAAGGACAAGAAGCTTGAGAAATGGAAGATGGGATTGGCTGTGTTGGCTACATCACGAGGCATCCCATCGATCAATGCAGGCACAGAGATTTTGATCAAACAGAATAAACGCAATCCATTGATCCAGCAAGATTTTCCTGGCGGATGGAACAAGGACAGAAAAAATAAATTTACCAAAAAAGGTCGAAAGAAAAAAGAGGAGGAAGCCTTTCGCTACATACAGCGTCTAATCACGTGGCGCGCTAAAAACCAGGCAATTATACGGGGTACGTTGGTGGCATACCCTCCTCAGGATGCCGCCTATTCCTATTTTCGACGATATGGCGAGCAACTCGTCATGGTCACCATGAACACAGACACAAAATCACAATCTGTCAATCTGGAAGCTTGGATGAATACAATTCGAGGATATCGGACTGCACGGGACATTTTCTCTGGAATAGAATATCCACTGTCGAGCAAGTGGGAACTGCAAGGTTTGGAATGCAGGGTATTGGAATTGGAACGTTAAATCAAGAACGAATCAGATTACTTTCCGAGAAACAATCGAATCAACTGCCAGATTGCCAATGCAAAAAATACCCCCGCAATAATGCGATTGAGATGTCGGGTCAAGGATTCAGCTCGCTGCTCAATCAATCGCCCCAGGAAAGTGAACATAACCATGACTACAAATGCACCAAGGATAGCGCCAGTAATGAGCCACCCCCAAAGCGAGCGATCTTCAACTGGAAATGCCATCAAACCCAGCCACAGAAACCAAAAAGGATAAACGAGGACATTGATTATTGAGAGTCCAACACCACGCCAGAATGGTCTTTGCTTGACCACCTCTCCATGTGTGTTTACTGGTTCGGCTCGGAAATAGAAGACCGCCAAGCCCAGAAAAATGGGAACCGCAATCCATTGCAGCACAGCTTCGAGGGTGGTATGGTCAGCAAGAAAGCCAAAGCCAACAAGCACGACAAAGAGCTGCACCCCTTCTATCAATGTAGCCCCACCGGCCATCCAGAGAGCCGGTCTTGGTCCACGATGCACAGCTGTAGCCAGTACATTCAAGTTGATCATACCAAAGGGTAGAGACCCCAAAAGGCTGATCCCGAAAGCCAATAAAAAATACCAAAAGGGTTGCGCGATTGAATCCATTTTCTCAAAGATAATTCCCGAAGAGGGGATGACCGCAATCAAACCATAAGTATCCATTTGGAAATGTCATTTGCTTGTCAAAAGCAATCATTGAGGATGTGCTCATAGGGGTATGGA
>JAHEAU010000088.1 GCA_024642625.1 Lewinellaceae bacterium | reverse complement strand
CAAACAGTCGATGCAAGGTATCATTCAGGCAATTGTCCTTGTTGCTATTTTTGTGATTGCTTACATGGTGGCTTCCCCAGCGGAATCCGGATTGATGGCGACGCTTGCTGAACGCTTTGAATTGACCGCAGGACAGGAGAAGTTCATTTCAGGCGGGTTGACCACAGCTATGGTACTTTTTGGTGGAGCAGCTGTTGCATTTATTGTTTCGGAGGTCCGCAATCTTTTCAAATAAGTCGCCATCATGCTGAAAAAACGCACCAGAGATAGAGGTTCAAACGAGATCAATGCCAGTTCAATGGCGGATATTGCTTTCTTGCTGTTGATCTTCTTTCTCGTGACAACCCAAATTGTGGAGGACAAGGGCATACTGGTGAAACTTCCACCTTGGTCGGAAGTACCGCCGGATCCTTTGAAATTGATTCCAAGAAACGTATTCGCTGTATTGGTTAACTCCAACAACCAACTTTTGGTTAGGGGGGAACCTGCAAATGTGGATGAGTTGAAAGACCGTGCCAAGGAATTCATAATAAATCCTACGCAACGGGAAGATTTATCACAGTCACCAACAAAGGCAATTATCTCTTTGAAAAATGACCGCGGAACTAACTATCAGACCTATCTCCAGGTTTACAATGAGTTGAAAGCGGCATACGATGAATTGTGGGATGAGGAATGTCTTCGAAAATATGGTGTCCCTTACAGCGATGAACTGCCTCTGGATTATCGAAAAGAGATCAAAGGAAAGATTCCAATGGTCTTGTCTGAAGCTGAACCGACCTCCTACGGAGAGGAGTAAATCGAACTACTATGTCTTCACATTTTAAGAAAAAACGGAGTGGCGCCAAGCCGACCATTTCAACAGCTTCGCTTCCGGATATTGTCTTTATGCTCCTGTTCTTTTTCATGGTTGTTACCGTATTGAGACAGGGTGAGATGAAGTTGAAAATAGCTATACCGGATGCAACCCAATTAACGAAGTTGGAGGAAAAGTCATTGGTTAACTATATTTACATCGGACGGCCAATTGAAAAGTATGCTAAAGTTTACGGGACAAAACCTCGAATTCAATTGGGTGATGCAATCGTTGATGGGCCGGCAAACATCCCGCTGTTTTTGGAGCAACACAAGGTTAAAGTACCTGAATCCAGACATACTTTGATTACCACTTCCCTTCGTGTAGATGGGAATGTAACCATGGGGATTGTACAGGATGTCAAAGTGATGTTACGCAAAAGCAACCAGCTTCGATTGAACTATTCCGCAAAGAAAAAGGAAGAAGCAGCAATGTGATTTTTCACAGTCAAAATAGGAAGAGCGGGAGAACATCGAGATGGTTTCCCGCTTTTTTTTTACCCTTTTTCGTTTTTTAGCGGAGCCGGTCCATAGATCTGATCAATTTTTCATCTTTCCGGATAGCACGGATGGCCAGTATTGTAAAGAGGATACCAGCGACTGGAGCGATTGCACCATAACCGATATCAAAAAGGTATGACCCTGTATTAAGTTTAGAATAGTCTTGATAAAAGAAGAATGCAGCCAGCACAAGAAGGAGTAAAAATCCGATCATTGTCATTCGGACGAACGTTAATTGGCGGCTTCTGTTCTTGAATTGAAAGATGCTGATGACACTCAGTACAGCAGTTAATCCCACCAGTATGATCAACATGATATGATCCGATATGTGAAAGATGCCATCATCAAGCATGCTTTGAGGTTGACTTTTCAAGAGGGTGACATCACCGTCCACACTTGCCAGGTTCATGGGATCGATCAAAAGTGATAATCCAGAGGCCATCGCACCGAGCAGAAATAAGGATTGAATCCGTTGTAGCATGTTCCGCGTAAATTTGATGCAAGATAAGGCCTGTTATTACCAATCAACAAGAGGTATCAAATTGTATGTATAACCAGAATACCAGTTATTGGGAATTGACAACCGTCTTGGCAAAATCAGATTATCTGATTATCGGGGCAGGTATTACAGGGGTGAATACCGCTATTTCTCTGAAAAGTCAAAATCCTGGAGCTCGGATCGTCGTCGTAGATAAAGGTCCATGGGGAGATGGTGCCAGTTTTCGAAATGCAGGTTTTGCTTGCATGGGTAGCCCGACGGAGTTGTTGTCAGATATTGAGAGTTCTGGCATAGAGAAGGTTATGGAAATTGTAAAAATGAGGTGGCGCGGCCTCCAATTTCTAATCGATCGGGTAGGAGAGAAGGCTATGGATTTGACATGGTGCGGAGGAGTAGAACTATTTCCGGTAAATTGTCGACATGCCTGGGAAGAGGTTATTGAGGCGCTTCCCGAGCTGAACCTTCGATTCAGGGAAGTACTCAATCATGATAGCGATCAGTTTGCAGCGTCCGATCCAGAGTCATGGTTTCAGCAAGGGATAGGCCAGGTAAATATTCAGAAAGAGGGACGGTTGCATCCGGGAAAGATGATGCGATCTTTACACGATCTGGCAAGAGATCTTGGCATCATTATCCTTGGAGGGTTAGAAGTCACCGGATGGGAATCAAACGGGGACGGGATTCGCGTCACAACATCCTCAGGACCTCATTTTTTTACTCAACGTTTGGGATTGGCAACCAATGGATTTACACCCCGCTTGATCCCGGGTCTGGATTTGCAACCCGCCCGGAACCAAGTTTATCTAACTGAAGAAATTACCGACCTAAAGTGGGACTATTGCCTTCATGTGCATCAAGGATATCTATATGCAAGACGTATCGGTCAACGGTTGCTCATTGGTGGCGCAAGGCATCTGGATAAGGAAGGCGAAACGACAGATCAGCCGGGCACTACAGATACAATCAAATTTTACCTTCTGGATTTTCTACGCAACCATTTTTCAATATCTCCTGATCTTCAGTTTGCGCATTCATGGAGTGGAACCATGGGTATAGGCATAGAAAAAATGCCCATCATTCAAGAGCTGGAAGAAAATATCTTTGCAGCTGTACGTTTAGGGGGTATGGGTGTCGCCATTGGCTCTTTAGTCGGTGACCAACTCGCCCATTTGATGTTGAGACATTCATGAAATTGATCCAATCTGGTTTATATCGTTTAATGATATTGATCTTGCTCCTCGCAGGAACAGGAAACTTGTTTGCACAACAAACCCAGGGAAATAAAAAGCAGGTTTACATTATTCATGCAGATGAATACTTTTACCAATCAGGTAAGGAAAGTGTTGTCGAACAACTTGCAGGCAATGTCCAATTACGGCATGACAGTGTGTTCCTCTTTTGTGATACTGCCCATCTCTTCGGCCCTATTGTAAAAGCAATTGGCAATACATCAGTCATCCAGGGTGATTCATTGCAAATCTTTGCGGATACGCTGACATATGACAGCAATACCGGAATATCCTACCTGCGTGGCCAAGTCTTGTTGGTGAATGGTAGTCAGCGTCTTCGAACTGACTCTCTTCGTTATGATTCACATACAAAAGTGGCAACCTATACGACAGGGGCCTTCCTTGAGAATCTGAATACCCGGATGTACAGTGTACAAGGATATTATCATGTGGATGAAGAGACCATCTATTTTAAGGATTCTGTGCGTGTTCAGGATCCCCAATTCAAGTTAAAAACAGACTCTTTATTTTATCGAGTTAGGGAGAACACAGCTTTTTTTACGGGGCCGACTTTAATCCGGCAGCAAACTGCCAACCTGTATTGTGAGGGAGGATACTACGATCTATCGGCCCAGGAAGGTGTCTTTACGGACAATGCCCAATTCACAGATTCCACACGACAAGCAACAGCCAGAAAGATATTTTACAAGGCTAAACCCGAACAAATCACCTTGTTTGGTGATGCAATCTATCAGGAAAGTGAACGTGTGGCCAAGGGAGATACGCTAGATTACCTCCCTGAAATAGGAGATTTTATGGTTCGTGGGAATGCCTTTTTAAAAGATGGTCAACAAACCATTGTAGCAGATGGAATTGATTACAATACCAAGACAGAGAAATTGCAGACCCTGGGACGGGTGAATATTCAGGATGGGGCGCAGTTTTTACAGGCTGATGCAGTCCGCAATTCAGATACCACAGATGTTGCCACAGTGGTGGGCAATGTGGTCTGGCAGGATACTTCGGCTCGGGTGACCCTTCAATGTGACTCGGCGTTATACCAACGCAGTAATGGCTATTTTCTGGCCATGGGTGATCCTCCAATGTTGACTCAGGAAATTGATGGGGATACGCTTTATTTGGTTGCAGATCAAATTTTAGCCAGACGCGTATCTGATCAGGATTCCAGCCGGCAGATCCATGCCTATGCGCATGTGCTCATCTATAAGTCGGATCTTCAGGCCAGTTGTGATTCCCTGGTTTATGTGGAAAAAGACTCGCTCTTTTTATTTTATCAAGACCCGGTAATCTGGTCAGATACGTCCCAGTTTATCGCAGATACCATTGCGATTCGAATGGCGGAAAAAGCCATTGATTCGATTTTTTTATGGCGACGAGCTTTGATCATTAATGCACCAGACGAACCGTATTATAATCAAATCAAGGGCCGAACGATCATTGCCTCCTTCCGTGAAGGTGAACTATCTCGAATGGATGTAAACGGGAATGCCGAGTCGGTGTATTATGCCCGGGATGAAAAAGATGAGTATCTGGGGGTAAATACATCGATTTGTAGTGAAATGGTTCTTTTTTTCGAAAGCAATCAAGTCAAGGATATTTTTTATTTGAGAGAACCTGAATCGACAATGTACCCCATGGATCAGGTCGATCACGGTACGATGAAACTGGAAGGGTTCAGATGGCGGATACTGGAAAAACCGACAAGTTTGGTCGATCTGCTAGAAAAGTGGCGGTCCAAACAGATCACAGTTGTTGGCCAATAATAATAAAGGCGTTGATCGGAAGATCAACGCCTTTGAATGTTGTAATATCCTAAAGGATACGATTTACGCTTCGCGACCGCCCTGGAGGCTGTCCTGGTATTCTTTCAACTTGTCCCAATCACCGGCAGCAGCTATTTTTGCTTGTGCTGGCCAGGTTGTTGGATCGTGCATCTGGTAACGCGAACCCGCAGCACTCAGGATTTCCTTGATGCGATCCGCAGAGGTGTCGCCCATGATTTCCAGTGTTGTAATGCCATCTGCTTTTAAGAGCTCTTCGATCTTCGGACCAACACCTTCAACGATCTTCAGATCATCGGGTTTGATTTTCTTGGTCGATTTTTTCGCAGGTGCATCGTTTGCTTCAGTTTTTGGTGCTGGAGTCGCTGCTTTTTTGGACTCTGCTTTTGGAGCTGGCGTTTCGTCCTTCACTTCGGCAGCCTTTGGTGCCTCTTTGACTTCAGCTGGAGCAGGAGCTGCAGCTTTAGGTGCTGGAGCAGCCTTGGCAGCTTTCTTCGGAGCCGGCTTCTCAGCGACTTCTGTCATACTTGGCAGGATGTTTACATACGTACGGTCTTTACGACCAGTTCGGAATGTAACAACGCCATCAGTCAGTGCAAATAGGGTGAAATCCTTACCCATGCCAACGTTTTCGCCAGGATGAAATTTCGTTCCACGCTGACGAATGATGATATTTCCAGCAATGGCATCTTGTCCTCCGAAGAGCTTGACACCAAGTCGTTTGCTTTTACTGTCGCGTCCGTTATCCGAACTACCTACCCCTTTCTTGTGAGCCATGGTCGGTTAGTTTTTTCTGAATTAAGCGTTGATCGAATCAACCTTGATCTTGGTGAAACTTTGACGGTGGCCATTTTTTACACGGTATCCCTTACGTCTTTTCTTTTTGAAAACAATTACTTTGTCACCTTTCTGTTGCCCAATTACCGAGGCCGTAACCTTGGCGCCTGAAACAAAGGGTTTTCCAACCGTGACCTGACCGTTGTTTTCGGTGAGCAGGACTTCGGCGAAAGAGACTTTATCTCCTTCGCTTGCCTCCAGCTGGTGGACGAAGAGCTCCTGCCCTTCCTCAACTTTGAATTGCTGACCAGCAATAGTGACAATTGCGAACATAGATGAGTTATTTTTAGCGGCTGCAAAGATAACACTTCATTCGCTGAATTCCAAAGGAAAAGCAGGAATCAACAGGGCTAAATGTAGTCTTTGAGTGTGAAGTGTCGACGAAGCAGTTCTCGTCCCCGTTTGATCTTCAGTTTAACCCGCTTACCTGGATCCTTTCTAAAGCGACGGCTCAACCCTTGAAGTCCAAAAAAACTGACAGGCCATCCATTAAAGCTTCGCAAAATATCGCCAGTACGGATACCCGCTTTAAAAGCTGGTGAGCCTGGTAGCACATCCTGCACCATAATCGTTGATAAATCAAATCCGGTACTGATCAGAAAAAGGCCACTTCGATCTGTTGGAAATGGATCGGAATAGTCGTCATTCGGCTGGACATATGCCTTACTTTTGGGGTAGTCAAGGATAATATCAAATCTGTCAAGCACCAAATTACCCAGGATGCCGTGGCGGCCTTGCAGGTAGGTGGTATCCGGGTAAAGGTTTACGTCTTGAAAGCTGCCGACCAGATTATTAATAGGGTAGGGTCCAAGATGAACTTGCTGAATTCGCCCCTTTGCACCAGTCAGGAATCCGCCCAATCCCATTCCCAGGATGCCCTGGATGACCTGATCGGGCAGCCGGATTGCCGGATCACTATTAGTTAATAACAGGAGTGGCAGCGATGCACCGGTATCCAGGAGGTACTTAAACGGACGAGATTCTGTTTTTTCGTGGATCTGTGTATACAGATATAGAAATGGCTTATTTCGATGAAGAGTCATCGGAATCTCCGCATAACCATCTTCCGGTAAGTAGTTTGATGGATTGATAAATGAAACAACCTGACGTTCGTAATCAATATGAAGAACAAATTTGCTGAGCAGATCTGCTCCAATAATACCGTGAATAGGAGAGCCTGTAAAGTAGTTTAGCTGAAAATAGTCTTCTTTTGTCACAAGGATGTCCCTGTGCATCAATTTCATTCGTTTGATTTCGATATCAACATCACGAACCAATAAGGCTTTAATGACCGTGACCATGTCCGAGCCAATCATGTCGTATTCCCGCTCATAAGTCAATCCCAAAAGATCACTGATCGCCTTTTGAGTCAGGATCGTGTATTCTGCTCCAGTATCGATGATAAAGCGAAGAGGCAACACACCTTCAAAAAGGATCTCAATGATTAAAAAACCATTTTGATAAGTGAAAGGCACCTTGACCACCTTGCTGGGCATTTCAAGAATGGATGGGGTATTTATTGGTTGCGACCACCCAAATTGAGGAGACAGCACTATCCAAATGACCAGATAAGTGGATGCACAAAGGGTTGTGAATAAATGTCTCAAATCAAGTGTTTAGTTTTTCAACAAGAGAATGAGAATCTGACGAACCTAATCATTTTCAGGCAGTTTGGACACGATGTCCTTCAACATCTTCAATGTTTCCTCGATATGGCGAAATTTGGAACGGAAGCTCAAGACTGCCAGTCGTATCCAGATCTGACCTTCCAACGTGGTTGACGAAAGAAACACACGACCATCTTCATGTATGCGACCCATGATCCACCGGTTCACAGTATTCAAGTCGCGACCTTTAGGTGCCCATCGAAAGTGGGTCACCGAAAGCTCTGGAAACGGGCCTACCGCAAATCCCAAATCTTGAACAGCATGGTGAAAATACTGGCACAATGCAATCTTTTCAGCCAAGGCATGTTCAAATGTCTGAATGCCGAACAATTTCAACGCCATATACATTCGGAGGCCCCTGAAGTGCTTGGTCAATTCAGGTGATAAGTCTGCGGGCGACCAGCCAAGATCAGCCTGTGCGGCATCTTGCATGTAGTTGGCCTGATAGTATTGGCTAGCGTGTAACTGATGGATATTGCGAATCAATACAGCACCAGTTCCATAGGGCAGAAACAACCCTTTGTGCGGGTCGATCACCAGAGATTGTGCTCTCGAAATGCCTTTTAAGCGCAGTTTCATCTCAGGCAACAGATAGAAGAATCCACCGTATGCCGCATCGATATGAAACCAGATATTTTCTTGTTCTGCGATATCTGCTAATGCATCCAGAGGATCAATACTTCCCGTATCAGTGGTGCCGGCAGAGCCGATGATCAGAAACGGAAGTAAGCCGATTTCTTTATCATGTCTGATCTGCCTATCCAGGTCTTCTGGGATCATACGCTGTCTTTCATCCAGAGCAATCTCCCGAAGAGGGCTAAATCCCAACCCGGCAATCCGAAGTGCCTTGTGTAAACAATGGTGCATGCGTGCTGATCCGTAAATAACCAATCGTTCGTAATCTGATGGCCGGACGCCTTGCGCATCCCGCGCAGTTGTGATGGCGATCAGATTGGCAATCGAACCTCCGCTACTAAGATTGCCACCAGTAGATTCCGGGAACCCAAAAACCTGTGCCATCCAGCGAATGAGAAAGTGTTCAAGGGCAACAGCACCTGGATTTGCAAAAGCTACACCTGCATAACGATTTGTGACCGCCGCCATTAAGTCACCTAACGCTGATGGCAATACGCCTCCGCCAGGGATATAGGCAAGATGGCCGCCTGAAGCAGGATTCAAACCTGAATAGTCCACCCATTCGCGCATTTCGTCCAATGCATTTGACAACGATTCCCCATTGGTACTCAAGGAAAACGTATATTCTTCCTGCGATTTACCAGGTTCGGGTTGGCGATAGGCTGGCCCTTCTCTGGTGTCTACTAAAAACTCATTGAGATAGGAGTTGACTTCAGTTAACCAATCCGTCCATTCGGCCTTCGTTGGATCCATTCGTCGAGTTTGAGACTCGAGTTCTTTGATTTGTTGCCGAAGTACAGAAAGGTCTTGAGTTGACGACATAAAAATCAATTGATCAGGTTTAGACATGAAATCGCATGACCGATGGTGAAAATCTGGGTAAAGAGGTAACTTAACGGCCCAATTTACATTATAGCTAAAACAGGTTTACAGATGCGTGTAACAATCCTTCTTTCATTGTTCTTCTTAGTTGGAATTTCTGGCCTCGGAGCTCAAATTCAATATACGATTCAGATCGAGCGTCCCGATGTAATTTCCGATTCCGAGATCACCGCTCTGTTTAGTGAATACCCGGATATCCAAATTATCCAGTTAGAGGCAAATAGCCTGGTACTCACTGTGCCGAGCCGGGATGATTATCCGATTCGAACAATTCGTGATATTCTGGCTCAGAAGAAAATTGCAGCTGTTGATGTAGAAACTGCTCCAGGACGAAAGCCGGGCGTGGTGAAAAAATCTTTGGAGACGGCCAGTTTCAAGGTGTATGGTAATTGCGATATGTGTAAGGATAGAATTGAACGTGCTGCTCGATCGGTCAAAGGAGTGGTCATGGCCAATTGGAATTCAGAATCGCAAAAGCTTATATTAAAATATCTGCCAGAAAAAACTGACGAATCCACAATTCAAAAAGCGATCGTTGCAGTCGGCCATGATACGGATTCCTTTCGTGCCTCAGATGATGTTTACCAGCAATTGCACACCTGTTGCCAATATGATCGGCCGGCTCCTGTCAAGAAGAAATAGGTTGTTCTGATCCATGTCAGAAAACCCCAAGTTACAACGGCAAATCAGGTTGTTTCCATTGGTTTTGATTGCCATTGGTTCCTGTATTGGATCGGGTATTTTTCTGACCCCCAGCGATATTGCCAGCAAAGTTCCAAATGAACAAGGTATTCTATTTGTCTGGGTGATCGGGGGTATTGTCGCTCTGACTGGTTCACTGACTTTTGCTGAGTTGGGTGCCCGATTTCCTGGCGAAGGCGGTGTCTACTCTTATCTCAGAGAAGCTTATGGCGATCTCGTGGCATTTTTATATGGTTGGGTAAACCTGACCGTGATTACCTCAGGCGCTATAGCAGCCCTTGTGTTAGCGTGTGTTCGTTATCTGGATTATCTCATCCCTTTGGGAGAAACAGGAAAACCAGTCGTTGCAACTGTCATTCTTATTTTATTGACCTGGGTCAATATTCTCGGCGTCCGATCCGGGACACGTGTTGCATCGTCTCTGACATTGATGAAGATCCTCGGAATACTCATGATTGTAGGAGTAGGCTGCTGGTATTTCATGTCTGAATCTCAATCTTCAGGCCATCAGTCAAGTGACTGGGCCTGGACGGGAATGGGTTTGGCTTTGGTTGGTGTGTTTTGGTCTTATGGAGGTTGGCATCATGCCTCTTATCTCGCTGGCGAAACAATTGATCCACGTAAAACCGTGCCCCGTGCAATGATTATTGGTGCAATCGTGGTGACGACAATTTATGTCTTGACAAACTGGGCTTACCTCCAAGTCATGTCACCTCAAGATATGGCTACATCGAACGCAGTTGCTGCAGATGCTGTAGATCAGGTCATTTCTCAAGGAGGATATTTCATTGCATTACTAATTATGTTGTCGACTTTGGGCACAGTGAGTATCTATACACTTAGTGCCCCAAGGCTCTACTTTGCAATGAGTCAGGACAAGTCATTTTTCGCGCAACTTGCATGCGTGCATCCCAAATATCGAACACCGCACCTGGCTATTCTACTGCAATCAGGATGGGCGATCATCCTCCTTTGGTTTTGGTCCACATTTGAGAACCTGATTACCTATGTGGTATTCATGGATATACTTTTTATGGTGCTGGCAGCCGGAGCAATCTTTTTGTTTCGTCGGCTACCAAATAATGAGGACGAGCAATTCAAGGTTCCATTTTTTCCGTTGGTACCTTTGATCTACATCAGTTTAAGCGGTTGGTTTCTAGTGACTGTCTTATGGAGCCAACCCCACCAGGCCTGGGCCGGATTGATAATTTGTGGGTTAGGTATTCCTGTGTTTTTGACATTTCGTCGCCAATTGAACCGCCAATCAGAATAGCCCCGGAATCTGCTACCTTTAGCCAATCCACCTGATGAGCATGATCAATAATCTCAATTCCGAATACTTCAGTTCAAAAGTCATTTTGCCCATTGTTTTGGTCCTATGTCTCACGGGGCTCAGTGCTTCACTTTTTGGCCAAACACCAACTTGCCAGCAAGCATTTACTTTAGGTTCTGACCAAATCCTGTGTTTTCCAGAGACCTATACAGAGGTGAAGGTTTCTTCTGCCTGGGAGATCTTATCACTTGATTGGAAGGTCTCGTCTGTTCCTGTTTCGATTGACTCCGCATCATGGTCTGTGTCTACTACAGGGACAGAGACGCTTATCGTAGACGCTGAAATAAGATCGCCTAATATGATTGTCAATGGTGACTTTTCTGCGGGAAATTCTGGATTCACATCCACGATGTTGTCAAGTCCATTTACGTTGATTATACCGGGTTCGTATGCCATTACGAGTGACCCATCGTCCATTCATCCAGATTTCAAACAATGCCAGGATCACACTACGGGCAATGGTGCTATGCTCGCTTGCAATGGCAGCCTGCTGGCAAACCGGGATATCTGGTGTCAAAATGTTGCTGTCAACCCGGGTGGGGTTTATGACATGTCGTTTTGGTCTTCAGCACTCACCGAAAATGAATCTCCTGAACTTGTCTTTCGAATTGATGGGCAAAACCTGGGCACCTTCAACATTCTGGGTCCCGTTACTTGTGAATGGTTAGAGACCAGTCTGACTTGGACTGCCGGGCTGCAGACGAATGTTCAAGTTTGCGTCCGCAATCTCAATGGAGCAAATTCTGGGAATGATTTTGCATTGGATGATCTTGTCATGCAGGAGCGGTGTATGATTTCAGATACCGTTACTGTTCGTCACATTCCAAAAAAGGAATCCAGTTTAGATACCCTTCTTTGCAGTGGGGCCAGCCTTACTGTCGGCGGTCAATTTATTCAAACTTCGGGGATAGACACTGTTTACATCGCAGATTTCTGGGGCTGTGATTCCGTAATCGTTGTGGATGCCCAATTCTGGGATCCTGATTTGACCATTGCTACCCCTGATACGTTGACTTGTGTACGCGCTGTCGTTACTCTGAGCAGTGCCGTTCAGCCAGGTCCGGGTACGCTAAGCTTGACGTGGACGGATCCAATAGGGAATCCCATTCCAGGTGGAACTACAGCCACTCAGGAAGTTCAGTCGCCAGGTGTCTATACACTTCATGCCGTTCTGACTTCTGCATTAGGTACATGTTCCATGACAACGACTCAGGTCGTTATCCAGGATGTTAAATTGCCAGGTGCAAATGCGGGTCAAGATGCAGATATCACGTGTTTGACTGATTCCGCTATATTGGAGGTATCTCCTTTCATTGCGAATACGGCTACGTATTGGACCTGGTTGTCGGGTCCTGGCCAACCACAAACTCCAGGTTCAGCCATTATCGCCCGTGAACCGGGCATCTATTTAGTTACTGTAACGGATATTGCAAATGGTTGCACAAGTACAGACTCAGTTATCATAGGTGATCAACGACAATCTCCTGGAGGTCTTCAATTTACATTAGATGGTCCAGTTTGTCAGGGAGGAAATGGGCAAATAAACGTTCAGGGACTTTCTTTTGGTCAAGGCCCATTTGAATTCACATGGGTAGGTCCCACGGGTTCCCAACTCAATGGTTCAAACATTCAAAGTCTGGAATCTGGTGATTATATCTTGATGGTTTCGGATGGCAACGGTTGTGAATGGGATACACTCGTGACCATGCCCGACGTGGTTGTTCCTAGCCTTCAATTGCCTGAAGGATTGACTGCCAATGGCGGAGAACTTATCAATGTGAAGCCGATTTTAGGATTTTCTGATTCTCTGGTGACAGGTTATTCCTGGTCATCACCCTCTTTAGGAATTGATTGTTTGACTTATCCAACCAGTCAGGTGTCTGGGCTGGAAGGTGATATTCTAACACTGTGTATCCAATTGGGGGCTGATTGTGAGATCTGTGATCAAGTTTATGTGTCATTTGACGAGACGTGGT
>JAHEAU010000323.1 GCA_024642625.1 Lewinellaceae bacterium | reverse complement strand
ATAAGTGAAAAAAAATAAAGAACCATTATGCTTGATAAATACGGTATAGCAAAAAGGATAGCCAAAGAATTGCAGGATGGCTTTTATGTTAATCTGGGTATTGGCATTCCCACACTGGTGGCAAACTATATACCAAAGGACATGGACGTGGTGTTGCAAAGTGAGAATGGTTTATTGGGTATGGGGCCTTTCCCTTTCGAGGATGAGGTAGATGCCGATATCATCAACGCAGGAAAACAGACCATCACTACCATTCCAGGCTCTGCTTTTTTTGATTCAGCGATGAGCTTCGGGATGATCAGAGCGGGAAAGGTTGACCTGACTGTACTCGGTGCCATGGAAGTAGCCGACAATGGTGATATCGCCAACTGGAAAATACCGGGAAAAATGGTGAAAGGGATGGGCGGTGCCATGGACCTGGTGGCCAGCGCTAAAAATATTATTGTAGCCATGCAACACACCAATAAGAAAGGTGAAAGTAAGTTGCTGCCCCAGTGTACATTGCCTATCACCGGATTGGCAGTAGTAAAGAAAATTGTGACGGAACTGGGGGTGTTCGAAATAACCCCGGAAGGGTTCTTGTTAGTTGAAAGGGCACCTGGTGTGACGGTTGATGAAATAAGAAGTAAAACAGCAGGTCGACTGGTCGCTGCCGATGATGTCCCGGAAATGATAATCTGATGCCTACCATTTGGTTGAACGGACGCTTCACCGACGAAGCTCCAATTATAGATAGCAGCAACCGAGCCTTTCGATATGGTGACGGATTGTTTGAAACTGTGCGTATTTGTTTTGGTAAGGCTGTGTTTTTTCATCAGCATTATGTGCGTTTTATTGAAGGGATGACCTTATTAAAAATGGAGGTACCCGAAAGCTGGTCATTTACTTTTCTCCAAAATCTATTGCAGGAATGCGCCCAAAAGAATGGGCATACACATGCCAGAATAAGAATGAGCTGCTGGCGTGATGGGGCCGGTTGGTATCTGCCGCTTAAAAATACGCCAGCTCTGCTTATTGAAAGTTATGCCTTAGAACAACCTTACTTCCAAATGAATGTACATGGATTGGCTATAGGTGCTTTTAAGGATGTGCAGCTAGAAACCGGCCCATTGGCGAATTTTAAATCGGCCAATGCACTACCTTACATATTGGCAGCCTTATGGGCAAAAGAACAGGCCTTCGATAATGCCATTCTTTTCAACAGAAATGGATCTGTGGCAGATGCTATCCAATCCAATATTTTTGTTTGGAAAAATAATACTTTGATTACGCCGGATGTAAACCAGGGATGTGTGAATGGGGTGATGCGAAGAACATTATTGAAACATGCAAGGTCTTGGGGTATGCCGGTGGAAGAAAGAGTGCTGGAATTATCTGAACTTGATAAGGCCTCAGAAGTTTTTCTGACCAATGCCGTACAAGGTATCCAATGGGTGGAAAAGTGGGATGATACGCAGTTCGACAACAAAATATCATCCGCTTTGTTAGGGAAGCTAAATGAACTGCTTCCGGTAAACTGATGTCTCAAAATAAAATGGTTATTCACTGGTTCAGGCGTGATCTGCGTCTGGAAGATAATAGGGCCTTAAGCCAGGCCCACCTGGAAGGGGATGTAATAGGATTATTCATTTTTGACCCTCATATCCTGGATGAGCTGGAAGACCGCGACGATGCCCGGGTCACCTTCATTCATGATGCCCTGACCAGACTGGAGAATGACATTCGGAAAGAAGGGGGGTCACTGATCGTGCGCCATGGAGATCCTGCCACGATCTGGAATCAACTGACCGATTCATTGGATATCAGGTCAGTCTACACGAATGAGGACTACGAACCCTATGCCATGAAAAGGGATTAGGCAGTGGAAGCGATTCTGCATGAAAAGGGTATCGCTTTTAACAGCGTGAAAGACCACGTGATATTAGCAGGAAAGGAGGTGCTGAAGGATGACGGTACTCCCTATACGGTGTATACACCCTATTCCAAAAAATGGAAGACTGTTCTGAAGGAATCTGATCTGGCAGAAAGTACGTATGAAGCCAGATGGTGTGAGGGTCGCAGTGAAACGATGCTTTCATTGGAACAGCTCGGCTTTAAAAAAAGCAACATTCAAGTAGAATTACCCTATATACCCGAGCAGGTTATCAGGCATTACCATGAGACCCGTGACTATCCGGGTGTAGATGGGGTATCACATATGAGTGTGCATCTGCGGTTTGGTACGGTTAGTATTCGTAAGCTGTTCCGACAAAGCAGAAACTGGAGTGAGAAATATATCAACGAGCTGATCTGGCGTGAGTTCTACCAGATGATACTCTGGCATTTTCCCCATGTGGTTACCCGCAGTTTCAAACCAGCTTATGATGCCATTCAATGGCGGAACAATGAACAATGGTATGAAGCGTGGTGTGAGGGGAGGACCGGGTTTCCCATTGTGGATGCCGGCATGCGCGAACTGAATGCTACCGGCTACATGCATAACCGCACCCGAATGATTACGGCCAGCTTCTTATGTAAGGACCTGCACATCGATTGGCGATGGGGTGAGGCTTATTTTGCAAGAAAACTACTTGACTTCGACCTGGCCTCCAACAACGGAGGCTGGCAGTGGGCAGCAGGCACCGGTTGTGATGCAGCGCCTTATTTTCGAATCTTCAATCCACACGAGCAGGCCAGGAAATTTGATCCGGAGGGCGTCTATATTCGCAGGTGGATACCAGAATTTGATACACTCAGTTATATACAGCCGATGGTCGATCACAAGGTGCAACGTGAAAGGGCTTTAGAGTTGTATAAGGCTGGACTGGATAGTGAGTCAAGAAAGTAGCGACCAGAGACCATGTCATTAGCAGTTTGGTTTCCTTAGTCATACCGTACCATCCTTTACCATGCTTTTCGACATCTGCACGAAGTACATATGCATCACACCCTTGCCTTTGACCGCTATCTGTCCGCGGTCTTCAAATACAAATTCAGGCTGGTCTTTGATTAGCTCATAAGTAGTCTGGCTGATATTCACCCGCCCGCTCTCGCTCAAGCTTTCCATTCTGCTCGCTGTATTGACCGTGTCGCCCCAGATATCGTATTGAAATTTTTTCACGCCCACTATTCCGGCTACAACCGGTCCGGTGTGCATGCCTATGCGCATATCAAAGGTCAGCTTTCCATATAAATCACCAGCCTTTTTTCGGGATGAGATGAAGGCCTGCATTTCTAGTGCTGCAAGCACGGTGTTTTTTGTGGCAGTCTTGCTTGGAAGCGGCAGGCCACCCGCAGCCATGTAGGCATCGCCAATGGTCTTGATTTTTTCTATTCCGTATTTTTCCATGATGTGGTCAAAGGCTTCAAAACAGATATTGATTTCATTGACCAGTTCAGCAGCAGATAGCCTGGATGCCTGTTCGGTGAATCCCACAAAATCTGAGAAAAGGATAGTGATACTCTGGTAGTCG
>JAHEAU010000087.1 GCA_024642625.1 Lewinellaceae bacterium | reverse complement strand
GAATGGACTTGTACTGAGGCCAAGACATGAAACACCCTGATGTCGGTCCGTACAATTTCATTACTGATTCAGTAGTTTGGACCAGGGGTTTATTCCTTTTGTTTTTTATTACACTTTCTGTCAACCTATCTGGGCAGGAGAAGGGGAAGGAGGGGTTGGTTCCACTTACGACAACTTCCACCTATGCTATAACACGGTCCCTAGTGGTAGGAATTTCCGATTATCAACATCCTGCCATCCCGGACCTCCATTTTGCGCACCGGGATGCCAATGCATTTGCAGAATATTTAAAACAGACCATTACCGACACGATTTCAACAAATCATATCGAACTCTTTCTAAACGAGAATGCAACAGCGGCATCCATTCAAGGATCATTGCAAAACATACAGGAAGAAAGCAGTTGGGGCGACAAAGTGATTTTGTATTTTTCAGGGCATGGAGACATGGAAAATGCAAACAACAAATCCGCTTATTTACTATGTTATGATGCAGCGTATACCAATTATTCTCTTGGAGGCACACTTTCATTTGCCTACCTGCAGAATTGGGTAAATAAAATGAACAAGCAAGGGGTTTCTGTTCAATTATTTATGGACGCCTGTCATGCTGGAAATCTTGCTGGAAATTCAATCAATGGCCCGGGATTAACTGCTAAATTATTTAGGGATTCTCTTGCCACTGATATTAAATATTTAGCTTGTTCGCCATCAGAGTCCAGCCTGGAGAGCCACACATGGGGAGATGGTCATGGTGCATTTACATATTATCTCATACAGGGAATCTCCGGAATGGCCGATCAGGATAATGACGGTATTGTCAGTAGATGGGAACTCCAAACCTTTCTTGATGAAAATGTTGTTTCAACCACCGGAAATCTGCAACATCCGTTGGGGCCGACTGATCATCTGGAAGAACCCATCTCTTATGTAGACACGAGTTTGTTGCATCGAATGCAAACGAATACACAACAAGAATTCAAAATGATCGGAGCATTCGAAATTCGATCTTTTGAAAATCGGTTGTTGACAGATCTTGATAGCAGTCTGCGCGAGGACTGGAAAAGACTAAAGGCTTCTCTACAATCGAGACAATTTTTCGCACCAGAGAATCAGTGTGCCGAATACTATTATAATCACCTTATAGAACGAAAGAACTTATCCTTAACATTCAAACGGTACGTTACACGGACATATGTCGCAGGACTTCTGGATGATGGCCAACAAGCGCTGAAAGCCATACTTGATGCAGATACCCGAGTCATCAGTGGCGGAAAGGAATTGATCAACGAATACGAAGATCACCCAAAACTCTTTTTTCGAGCAGCTGAGATTCTGGGCGAACGAAATGATCTTTATTCAATGGTCAAATCTCGTGGATTTCTGTTTCAAGGCATGATCGCATATATGCAAAACTCAGCCTTCCGAGATTCATCAAGTATTCAAAAAGTCATGTCGGTACTTGAGCAATCAAGAACCTTAGAGCGAAACTCAGCTTTGACATATCATTATATTGCACTTTGTCAGATCGTTCAGATGCGGCAACCTGATATGGCCATTCAATCTGCAATAAAGGCTCATCAACTTTCGCCCCATTGGTTGGTGCCGCTGACTCACATAGCATATCAGCTATGCAGACCACCTTACAGTCGTTTTCAGGATGCAAAAAATCTATTGGATCAAGCCTTTACATTGAATGAATTTGACCCAACAGCCTGGATTGTGTTAGGTTGTTTATATCATTATATGTACAATTCCGTAAAAGCAATTGAAGCATTTAAAAAAGCAATTGAACTAGACTCTACATATGCCATTGCCTGGACGAATTTAGGGGTTGAATATTTTATAGAAAAGGAATTTGATCAAAGTAGATTAGCTTATACAAAAGCACTACAATTAAACCCGAAACAATCGGCAGCTTGGCACAGCTTGGGGTGTCTTGCCATGGCTCAAGATAAAAACGTTGAAGCAATTGAGCATTTCAAACAAGCGCTCTTAATCAATCCTAACCTTATTCCAACTAGAGACAGCCTTGCTTCTGCCTTTATAGCTATGAAGATGTACAATGAAGCCACTAGTGAATGCGAATTCATTCTAAATCTCCGTCCAAATTATGCCGAGGCTTACTACAAATTAGCCAAAATTTCATTTTACAAGAGTAACAGAATTAAAACAAAAGAATACTTGACATCCTGCTTGGACAATGACTCAAGTTATAAAAACAGGATCATCTCAGATGACAACCTGAGAGCCTTTTTAGAAGAATGACACCCCTTTCAATAAAAGACAATCAATTAATCATGACCAAATCATTAACTACACTTTCAATATTATCGACGCTGTTTCTTTTTATCGCTAGAACGGTTACAATTGCGCAAGTGCAAACATCGCACCCATTCACTATAATTGTTAAAAATGATGACAGAAGACCTAATAACGGATTTATAAAAGGAACCCGTGTGAACAATAATAAAAAAAGACGGATCTGGTGGAAGGGGAAAAGGGACATTACAATTCAAAATAATGACACTATCTATTTTACAAGTATTCCTGATAGTGATCTGAGTATTTCGAGCTCAACTTGGGACTCAATCCAAACTTTGAAAACCTACATGTCTAAAAAACGAAAAAACCCGAAAGACAACATCATTGAAGGAACAATCTACTTAGTTAACAAATCTGGCAAATCTAAACCTGCACAATGTGTTGAAATACACGATGCAAATGACGTGGACAACAGCGTTTATACTGACATTTTGGGACGGTTTGCTATTCTAATAGATCCACTTAGTGGCCCCACGTCTAAAAAATTGGAAATTTGTTTTGACAAATGCAGAAACCTAAAGGATATATATATACCTCCTGTAATCGATCTGACTATTACTATCACTGATCGTGATCGCACAAAGATTGACGTCTACGTAGATGACCTCGGCAATAAGAAAAAAGATGACACCGGAGACTCAAATACCCCTTGAGCGAAGTAAATAGCAATACGTTTACCCGCTAGAATCTAAGCGCTAAAATCTTTTCAATGGCTCACATAGGGTATTCACCTCGACTTATTTATTACTGACCCATCCAGCTCTTCTCTCCCCCATGCCCAATCCACCGACCTTCTCCGCCGGATGTATCGGCATCAGGAAGAAGTGAAGGAACCTTGAATGGACACAAGACAACTTAAGTACTAAAATTTGTTTAGTGCATTACTGTGGCTGGACAAAGCCCTTGATAATGGATTCAATGAATATAGCTGGGTACTTGCTCGTGATCCATGGATGAATGAATTGCGGAAGACAAAAAATGGAACAAGATGGTCAAGGGCTAACATTCGTTTCGCCCTGTCAGTAACATTGGAATATAAAAGTTTGTTATCTTGGTCATATGCAAGTCCATTCATCCGTTGGATGAATGGACTTGTACTGAGGCCAAGACATGAAACACCCTGATGTCGGTCCGTACAATTTCATTACTGATTCAGTAGTTTGGACCAGGGGTTTATTCCTTTTGTTTTTTATTACACTTTCTGTTAACCTATCTGGGCAGGAGAAGGGGAAAGAGGGGTTGGTTCCACAAACTCAAGGCAAATCCGGGAGTACCACACGAGCAGTGGTTGTCGGTATCTCTGATTATCAACACCCGGATATTCCGGATTTGCGATTTGCGAATCGGGATGCAGAAATGTTTGTCCGCTACCTCTTGTCGAAATCAGGGGGTTCATTAATCCCAGAAAACATCCGTCTGCTAGTCGATTCGGTTGCCACCAGTGCCAGGTTTGAAAGTGAACTCGATTGGTTGCTGGTGGAAAGCATACCTGGTGATCAGGCAATCATTTATTTCTCCGGTCATGGAGATGTTGAACAGAAATACGGGAATTCCGGGTTTCTACTTTGTCATGATGCATCTCCAAAACTATATGGATCTACAGGTGCATTCGGAATTGGCTATTTGAAGTCTCTTGTCCAATCATTTACAGAGAAACGGGTTAAAATCATTCTAATAACTGACGCATGTCGGGCAGGGAAATTAGCTGGAAGTCCAATTGGGGGACCAAACTTGACAGCAGCTGCAATGAGGGAGCAGTTTGCAAATGAAATTAAACTCATGGCGTGTCAGCCAAATGAAATGAGTATGGAAAGCCCAACTCTGGGTAAAGGTCAAGGTGTTTTTAGCTATTATTTAATTCGTGGTTTAACAGGAGAAGGTGATGAAGATGGGGATCTACGGATTAAACTTGGTGAACTAACTCGATATTTAACCTCAAATGTATCCAAGGAAGTTGCTCCCTTATTTCAAAATCCGGTCACCTCTGGCGATGCTGAAGTCACTATTTCTATAGTCGACACATCAGATGTGTTTTACAAACAGGAACTGAAGGGAAACAATCTGGACCAACTTTCCTATTATACAGAACGAGGCTACGAAGAGGTCTACTTTCATCGACTGGATACATTGCACCAGAAACTAATCTCCACCTTCAATGAGCTTGTGGAGAAAAAAATATTTTTGGATCCGCCAGAACATTACGCCGATACATATTACAATTTGATCCAATCGGATCCACAGATTCAAGAAGAGTTTAAGAGATATATTAAACGCAATTATGCTGTGGCCCTGCAGGATGACATTCAGCAGGCATTATTGGCCATACTAGACGCAAACCTGACCTCAGGTCCAGAAACCCGGATCATGGTCGAGACATATCGAAATTACCCAAGGCAAATTGCACGATCGGCAGAAATCTTGGGAACAAAACATATGATGTATAAAAACCTTAAAGCCCGGGAGAAGTGGTTAGAGGGATTTTTAATTTATGGCAATAATAATCAAACCACAGATAAACTGATCGGCCAGATGGCAATCAATAAATTTCAGGAATCTTTAGCCTTGGAGCCCAATTCTCCGGTAGTGCACTATTATATGGCCCTGACGTATTTAAAAATTCTACAAGAACCTGACTCAGCCTTGTTGCATGTCCGTCTGGCAAATAATTTGGCTGCAACTTGGACCTTGCCAAATGCTCAAATTGCAACTTATTTAATGAAGGCGCCTTACTCTGACTTTAGTAATGCACAACTTTTGCTCAACGAAGCAATGGAGATGGATTCAACTAGTTTATTGGTCTGGCGCGGTCTTGGCGCATTAGCTTATTATCAGGCAGATGATGAATCAGCTGAAGTGTATTTTCGAAAAATTCTTGAATATGATTCAACCAATGCTACCTCCTGGAGCAATTTAGCTGCAGTTTTAATTAATACAAACAGAAATGAAGAAACCGAATCATTCTTAATTGAAGGCATCAGGCGCCACCCGGATGTTTCACACCTGAGGTATGTCTATGGTTGCCTGTTAAGCATAACTGGTCGGAAAGAATTAGCAATTGAAAGCTATACAAAAGCCCTTTCAATTAATGAAAAACACAAATCCTGTAGAGATAGCTTGGCGAATTTACTTTTTAAAGTAGGAAGAGTTGAAGAGTCCATCGCAGAATGGAACGAGATGCTACGACTTAACCCAGATGATGTCCGGCCTCATTACAGCCTGGCATTAATTTATTTATCAAAGAACGAATTGACCAAAGCTAAATCTCATTTGGAAAAGTACTTCATTGCAAGAAACAAGTTGAATCACCCACCAAAATTAGAAGCAGGAATAGATCAATTTATTGGTATTCCAGCATTTAAAGACATTTTAGAACATTATTTAACCTCCAAATCTGAAGGACAATGAATCGCTTATTAAGACCGTTCCCCATTCTCATCTCATTGGTTTCATTCACTATTTTAGTAATTTCCATCTGGCTGAACCTAAACATCATAAGAGTTCAACTTCTCGATGGCCAAAGCATAATGAGGCCTACAGGAATTAAAGGCTTTGTAGTTCAGCTGGACAACAGCATTTCACATATAACGGATGACCAAGGCTGGACAAGCACTTTTACAACCTTTTCAAATGATCGGTTTTTACTAAATGTTCAAAATTACAAACCTGTTGAATTAACGATTCATGATGTAAAGAATATATTTACTGTCAAAGCTATTCTTTACAAGAATTCTCCATCTCCGCAAGTATTGAATGGCAAAATCACAAAGTCAGATGGCACAGCCATCCAGGGCCTCAATATAATCTGCGATCAATGCCCAAGATTATCATCCAGGACGACCACAGATCAATATGGCAAATACTCCTTAAATGCAAATGGAGAGTCTGACCAATATACCCTACACTTTAAAATTAACATCTACGAAATTGGATCTATTACTATAAAACCAGAAACAAAAGTTGACAGAGCAACAATCGATATTGCTTTTGACGATTCCGGTAGCTTTGCCTTTGGTAAATAATAAATGTCATTTTTAACTTTAGATGTGGGATATCATTTCACCATACCAGATGCAATGCTTATTAACCTTCAAATTTATGCATGACAATTCGTGTGCATTTTTTAATTAACAAATTTGACCAACTCTTTTGATTCAATACTAATTAATAACTATAAAAAATGAGCAGAAATGAAGAGATCACATAATTCAATTCTAAAAGCAGGGATTGGGGTTATACTTTTAACCGTGCTAGTAATTCTCCTCGCTCCCCCACGTAAAACCTTCAAGGTATCCGTAGAGTTAAAAAATAATCCCAGTTCGTCAACCACGAATTCCGGAAATATTATAATATCAGACGGCACCTCCAACACTACAATTACGAATACCAATTCTGCCAACTTTCCTGCTTCAAATGGCAGCACAATTAACCTTAGTAGTAATACCTATGACACCTTGTCCATCAAACTTGACGATGTATCACACCTTTCTGCAATGAGAATCACTTTATACAAGAATAATTATATTGACGCCACAATCAATGGCATTGCCACTACGCTCGGTACAAAAGCAGACGTTACCATCTCTTGTCCAAAGTGCACACAAACAAAAGTCAAGTCTGGTGCTGCGTATATAATTTCAGAACAGGTAGACTCCTTAGCCTATGGAGAGTATAAATATTCTGGAAAAAACCAATCTGTCAAAATAATACCAATGACAAATGGACCAGATGATCGCGCCACTATTGACATTGCATTTGACGATAGTGGAACAAGGCCTATTGATCATTTACGGAGATACATGAGAAGACTTTTCCCTTGGAATTAAGTCTCTATATTCAGTGACCAAGTACGTAGATATACTTTTACAAATGGCATCATTTCGAATTGCCTTACCTTTCGACCATGATGCCATCACTTGACTCCTTAACGCTTAGAATAGCCTTTTATACTCTATTCTTTTTTTTCATTTCGGGGCCTGCCCCCGCCCAATCCACCGACCTCCTGCGTCGGATGTACCGGCATCATGGGGAGGTCAAAGAACCCGGACTGGATACGCGGCGCTTCAAGCATGCCGACATCATGACGCACATTGATGCACTCAAACGCGACCCGGCATTCGGCGTATCTGTAGCCGGACATTCGGTGCAGGGCCGCGAGATCCGTGCAGTGACCTGGGGAGACGGGCCGACTACTGTCCTCCTCTGGACACAGATGCACGGCGACGAACCGACGGCCACCCTCGCCACACTCGATCTGTGGAATGCCTTGCAAGACGCCAAATTCCTACCCGAAGTCACCAAACTGAAGGAGCGCCTGAAACTGGTCTTCCTCCCTCTCCTCAACCCCGACGGAGCAGAAGTCTACGAACGCCAAAATGCCCTCGGCATCGACCTCAATCGGGATGCTCTTCGGTTGACTAGCCCCGAAGCTCAGATTCTCAAGCATTGGCGTGACAGTCTGGATGCCGACTGGGGGTTCAACCTGCACGATCAGCATAGATACTACAGTCCAGGGGTGACCAACCTCACCAGCGCTGTTGCCTTCCTTGCACCCCCACCCGATCCCGGACGCAGCCAACCACCAAATCGCCAGGATGCCATGCGCCTGATCGGTGGACTGGCAGAAGGTCTGCAATCGCTCATCCCCGGCCAGGTGGCAAAATATTCCGACGCCTTCGAACCACGCGCATTTGGCGACAACATCACCAAGTGGGGCACGCGAACCATCCTTATCGAAGCGGGATGGCTGGATGGTGACAATGAAAAACAAACCCTTCGTCGATTGTACTTTGCCACCCTTGTCGCCGCGCTGGATGGCATTGCCAAGAAGACATACACGTTGCACACAGTGCAGGAATACAATAATATCCCCTTCAATCAAAACCACCTCACCGATCTGTTCCTCAAAGAAATCCTCCTTCAGGAAGGTCGTTCGGAATACCTTCTTGACATCATATACAAGCATACTGAAAAAACAGAACCCGATGGCCGCACGTGGTATCGCGAAGCCAGGGTCGAAGAAATGGGCGACCTCTCTCCGTATGGAGGATATACTGTCCTCGATGGAAATGGCAACTGGCGGATCATTCCTGCGCGCACGCACCCCCATGTCATGGTGTCAATGGATGAATTGCGAGATGAACCCCTAAGGGATATTATTCTCAGTGGAACAGCTATTTTTCGAATGGAGCAGGTCAATAACAGCTTACGGTTTGCCGATGCGCCAATTGCCATCCGCCGACTCGATGACAATGCCAATGAACCCTTCAAACTAGGTCAGAATCCAACATTTTATCTTCAGGACAAGAAGACCGGAGCACTTCTTTACCTCATCGTCAATGGGCAAGCATGGGACCTTCAGGGAACCGAGTGGCAATCCGCACTACAACAACTTCTCAGTGCAGGGATCGATTGAGACCGCTCCTTTCCGCATGGCCCATTCTATTTAACTGTTATATTTACCTTTCTAAACCCAACACAAATGAAACGTTTCCTCCTCCCTCTCTTTTTATTCCTGGCCGTGACCTGGTTGATGCCCCTCCATCTCCTTGCGCAGGATCCAACAACAAAAGAGTCAGATGATACTGAAGTCAACTTTGATTTTGATCCTGCCAAGTTCAAAATGGGTAAAAAGTCAGGCAGCCGCACAAACCTCGAAGGCTATTTTGGTGTAGGACCAACGTTTATCACGTCAAATTCCACAGGTAGTGGTGCGTTTGTTCCCACGTTCAAGCCCTGGAATTCATGGAGCACTGATCTCGGGATAATGGCCCGGACTCGTCTGGGTGGTGTGAACAGCAGTTTTAACATCAACTATGGACTCCTCTGGCGTTACCTGAATGTTGAAACTGACAAGGCATATCTTACTTGGGATAAAGCCACCAAGATTCCGAAGTACGACAACTCAGACCCAGACGGTGTAACCAATACTGAACTGAATGTACACACCCTTTCTGTCCCAGTGATGCTGGAGTTTCAAAAGAAAGTGGCTATTGCCGTCGGCGGGTTTGTCGCTTTTCGTATCTCCAGTAATTCTGAATTGGATCGGGAATTAGCTGATGGCGATGCTCAATCAGCTTTGATTGCCGATCTCGGATTGAATAACGTTCTCTATGGGGTCACTGGTCAGATCGGCTATAAAAAGGCACGAATCTTTGTTAATTATTATTTGAACAACCTGTTCAAAGAAAACACAACGTATGACTTTACAGTCATGAATATCGGTATTGCTGTCTTCTAGGTTTAGCTATACCCAATTTAAAAAAGGCTTCCCGAACGCATCGGGAAGCCTTTTTTGTATTTGAAAAGAATAAACGTTACTTCTCCACTTTGGGCACCAGGACCGTATAGGTCTTGCGCGCTTTATTGGTTAAACTGCTGGCCTTCAACCAGGGGTTGTACACTTTTAATGTCCGGTAGTCTGTACCATGCTTGATCGCAAAATCACCCCAATTCGGGACTGGCTCACTAACCACGATCTCATCACAATCCTTGAACGGAGGGTAATAATCTGTCGCCAGCAACTGGTATCCAAAAGCAGCTGGATCCTCCAGGATCGTTTTTAATGCCACGATCCGGAACAGGTAACGCGACGTTTCGCTATTGAGATTGACTTCTTCATAGGTTGTCGCCCGTTGAACCTCCATCTCACGTGCAAGACGAGGTCCACCCATGTTATAGGCTGATGCCGCCAGCTTCCAACTGCCGAACTTCTCGTAGTAGGACTTCAGGTATTTGCAAGCCGCACGAGTAGATTTTTCCAAATGGTTGCGCTCGTCAATTTCATCATTGATTTCAAGGCCGTAGGACTTACCCGTTGCTTCCATAAACTGCCAGACACCCTTTGCTCCCGCCGAAGACGTCCCATTCATCAATGCACTTTCAGCGACAGCGAGATATTTTAGATCGTCAGGTATACCCTCCTCTTTGAGGATGGGTTCAATGATCGGAAAATATCGCTTTGTCTTTTTCAACACCAGGAGCGTGCTTGAATGATAATATGCATTCACCAGAAGCTCCCTGTCGAGACGTTCCAGGATATCTGTATTCTCCAGATCCATCATCTCTCCTGCAAAAGCATAGCTCCTGTCTGTCGAAACAGAGGCGATTCGCTGAGGCAATCCCGCCCACTCAGTAAGTGGCTTACCAAACGGATCTGTTTCGGTGAGAAAAGAAGTCCCAACCAAAACAAGTCCTATAAAAAGAACAGTGGCGGCCAGCCAGTTGAACCAGGCAAATTTCATTGATCAGATTTAATCCTATGAACGACAGAATGCAGTGCAAGTTGCAAAGAAAATCAAATCCATGATCTCTTGAATAATAGCGTAAACCGAAAACTTGCCCCAAAACCCCTAGGTATTTAATCAAATTTCAACCTTTTGTTTAACGATTAATAACTTTCTAATCTCATTCTTTAAACAAAACAACAACGATATGTATTAGAGAACCATCATTTATCAAAACCTCAACCATGAGAACTTTACCCTTTTTCATCTTCATGTTGCTGGTTGCTTTTGGACTTGATGCCCAAACAGCCAGATTGCAAGTGATCCACAATTCACCCTCACCGACTGTTGACATCTGGGTGAATGGGACGCCCTGGGAAACCGACTTCTCCTTCCGGGAAGCGCTCGAATTTCGTGATGTCCCCGCGGGAGTCCTTCTGGAAATAGGCATCGCTCCGTCTCCCAGTTCGTCGCCGAATGACATCATTGCCACTTTTCCGGTCACCCTGATGGATGGCGAAACGTATGTGGCGATCGCCAATGGCATCGTCGGTGATGCAAATACCCCATTTGGTCTAGAACTGCATGCTGGTGCACGAGAATCAAGCACTGATCCAGACCAGGTCGACCTGCTGGTCTTCCACGGTTCTCCTGATGCACCCAATGTCGATGTCGATGCACGTAACGTCGCAACCATCGTCGATGAGCTGGCTTTCGGTGCGTTTACGGATTACATCTCTGTTCCAGCAGCAGAATATACCCTTGATATCCGCCCTGCGGGCGACCCGACCGTTGTCGCTACTTATGCCGCTGATGTGACCGGTTTGGCAGGTCAATCTGTCGTCGTCTTTGCCTCTGGATTCCTCGGTCAGGAGCCTGGTTTTGGACTATTTGCCGCCTTGCCAAACGGTGATGTTGTTGCCTTGCCGGCAATTACCGATGCGCGTGTGCAGATCATCCACAACTCACCAGAACCAACCGTAGATATCTGGGTCAATGATCAGCCGTTCCTTATCGGCGTTGATTTTCGCACGGCAACACCATTTGTCGATGTGCCCGCCAATACCGATTTGAGCATTGGTATCGCACCTTCACCAAGTACCAGCCCAACTGATATCATTTATACGCTCTCTGCTAATTTCCTGGCTGGTGAAACTTATATCGCGATGGCCAACGGTGTAGTCGGTGATATGATGACGCCGTTCAATATTGCCGTCTTTGATCAGGCCAGAGAAACCGCTTCCGGCCCAACGGATGTTGATCTTCTTGTGTTCCATGGATCACCTGATGCACCGACAGTTGACGTTACTGTGGGGTCATCCCAAATGCCCATAGTCGACAACCTGGAATACGGGACTTTTCAAGGATACCTTAATGTTCCGGCAGCGGACTACACGTTGAACATTACGCCAGAGAATGACAACTCAACTAATCTGTTCAGCTATGATGCCAATATAACCACGTTGGCGGGAGGTTCAGCGACCATATTTGCCAGTGGATTTATTGGTAGCGAACCTGGATTCGGCTTGTGGGTAGCACTTGTTGATGGTACAACCTTCCCGCTTTCTATCACCACATCAACGACCAATCCTGTACTGGGCGAATTGGCCATCTGGCCAAACCCGGTTCGCGATCAGATCAATATTGTCTCCAATGCGTCAGCAGACACCCGTGTCATCCTGACGTTAATGGATATGCATGGGCGTCCGATTCAAAGTCAGACACAGATCCTTGGTCCAAGTTCAGGACAGGTTCAACTTTCAGCAAGTCAATTAGCTTCTGGAATCTATTACTTGCAATTGCAGCCTGATCATGGTACACCGTCTACATTGACTATCATAAAGCAGTAGATGACTTAGGGGTTTTTCTACATGTTCAGCAAGCCACTTCATCTTCGGATGAGGTGGCTTTTTTTTTGAACCTATCATCCGAAGTCGGAAATCGGAAGTCCGAAGGCGGAAGACAAGGGTATTGGGTATTTGGCGTTGGGCGTTGGGTCATTTTGACCGAGGACCGAAGACCGAGGACCGATGCAGAGTGGAGGGTAGAGTGGGTTATTTCGTTATTGGGTTATTGGGCTATTTCGAGGGATGAGGGATCAGGGATGAGGTATGAAAGAGGAAAAATCTGAATTTCTTTGCGCCTTTTGTCTTCGCGCACCTTGTGCCCCCGAGTACTCGGGGCGAGAAACAATTTCAGGGATGAGGGATCAGGTATGAAATCGGTGTTGGGTGTTGGGTGTTGGGTCATTTTGACTGAATACCCCAGCCTACCGGCTGGCAGTGAAGACCGCACGCCGCGACATGTCCCCCTCCCACTAAAATGTGAAAATTGGAGACAACTGATTCATTGAGGGGGTGGGCCGGCAGAAACTTTCCAGGTAAAAATGAAAACTTCCATGCCCCCGAGTACTCGGGGGGGGGGCTTGCAA
>JAHEAU010000322.1 GCA_024642625.1 Lewinellaceae bacterium | reverse complement strand
CCGATAAGGATGTAGTCTGTAGAAGGAAGGAACTCTCAGTAGTAGATAGTTCTTCTCCAAATTCTTGTCGATCCAGAAAAGTCATACTCGCTGTCCTTGACTTGCCCTTGGACTGCTTCAGAATAACCTCAGCCTTACCTTGACTTACAATACGTCCATCTTCTATGATCGAAACGGTATCCGCAATCTTGGCCACCAATTCCAGATCATGAGAAACGAGAAGCAAACCGGGCTCAGAATCAGACGATACCACTGATCGCAAATCATCCAAATAGGCTTGCTGGTTATGTTGATCCAGGGCGGATGTGGGCTCGTCTGCGATGATCAACTCCGGTTTCATAGCCAGTGATCGGGCGAGAAGGCAACGCTGTTGTTGACCGCCAGACAATTGCCAGGCGTACTGATCCCATACCCTATCGGGATCCATGCCAAGACTTGTAAGGACTCCTTTTAAATCCGATTCCAGGACAGTTGCATTGCCCTCCAGCAATTGATTCCCCACAGTCATGACCGGATCCAAAACAGCAGAAGGCTCCTGATGGATCAGGTCCATTTTCATTCCAGTGAATAACGCTCGATCTTCCCAATTCATCGATAGAAGATCCTGCTTATGCGGCCCTTCATGCCACCAAATATGACCAGACAAAACTGCATATTGCCCCCTTGGAAGAACTCCGGAAATGATCATAGCCAAAGTTGATTTTCCCGAACCTGAAGGACCAATCAATGCGTGCACCTCCCCCCTTTTAACATCAAGGTTCACATCGCGCAATACAGGGATACGTTGCCCCATTCTCAGAATGTCAACCGACAGTTTCTCGATCCTTAGAAGGGCATTCTGGCTCATTTCACGGTGGTGAGCAACAAGCCATTATCCTGAACAGACACCTTCAGCTTCATTCGGTTTTCCAACAGATGGCGTACCGATTCGGGTAGAAACTCTGCCCGCCAGCCATGATCAAACATCGGTGCCTGATAGTCGGAAAACATTCGATACCGTTTCATCTCAGTGGGCGACATGACCATATCTACAGCCAATGCTTCCTCCATACAATAGATCTGGAGCACCTGAAAGATCAACATGGCGTTTGCTTCATTCACCGGATCGACTGCCTCTTTCGGAGTATACTGATACACCAGACTGAGCTCTTTTTTTGTTGGCGGCTCCTGAAACCAGGCCATCAGCTGATCCACCATGTTCCGAATAAATGCTTTGGGCAAGATACGGCTGCGAAACAGCGCTTCTGCACCCGAATGAATGGCCCTTGCAATCTCGACAACCTGCTTGTTGGAAAGGATTTCTTCTTCCTTATGTCCGGTTGATTTAGCTTCCTCTATTCGCCAAATGGCCAGACGCATCATGAATACCTTCTCCTGTTCCGGAAATCCTGCGATGGCGCGTTGGTGCAACAACTTTTTCAAAGGATCCGGTGTGTAAAAATCCGCCGATTCCCAGGCTTTCATTTCATCCTCTACCCACTGATATCTCCCTCGTGCCTCCAATTGCTCTCGAACTGTGTCATACAGTCCTTTGAGGAATTTGACATCTTCAACCGCATATCGTTGCATTTTGGGAGGCAATGGGCGAATCGTCCAGTCCGCTATCGTAAACCCCTTGGAAGTGGGTTGATCCAATACTTCTGACAGGATATTCGACAAACTGGATGGATACCGGATACCAAGAAAGGAAACAGCGACCTGAAGGTCAAAAATATTTTTAGGAAGAACATCCAGTAGCTGAAAAAGAAGACGGTAATCGTTTTCTCCTGCATGGGTCAATTTCAAAATACGCTCTGAAGCAATGTATTCCCCCAGGCGCTCCCATCCATTCGCATGAAGTGGATCAACCAAATAAATAGCGTCCTTGGTGATGATTTGAATGAGGCAAATCAAAGGAATGTCCCGACGTTCACCAATAAATTCGGTATCAAAACCAAACCATTCAGCTTGATCCAATCGATGCCAGAGGTCCTCTAACTGTGAACTGTGATCAATAAAATGTACTGGCAGGTCGAATGATATCGTTGAGGACATGTGTTATAGATAAGAAACCACGAGGAACTTGCACCTTTGTGTCAAAGTTATGTGTTATATCGTCGACAATCCCCATCTATGCGATTCCTGAAAATCTCCCTCATTGTCCTAAGCAGCTTATTCATCGTTTTTATCGCTGCTGCCCTCATTCTTCCCCGCGTATATAAGGACGACCTTTTGGCTGTCATCCGTGAAGAAGCGAATAAGAACCTGACTGCCACACTGGACTTCACCGATCTGGACCTCAGTTTATTTCGACAATTTCCCAGATTATCGGTTCGACTAGACTCGTTGTCAATTACAGGTAGAGATGCCTTTGAAGGATATACCCTTCTTTCCTGCGATCGGGCGGAGGTCTCCGTATCCATTTGGGATTTAATTCAAAAAGATGCCCCATTGCGCATTCAAACACTGGATTTGGATCATCCTTTAATCCAGATCCTCGTGCTTGAGAATGGGCTAGCCAATTATGACATTACACTTCCAGATACGACGCAACAAGAAGAAACCAAATCACCTGGAATTGCCGGAGCCATTCATTCATATTCCATTTCTGATGGCCAAATAAGCTATGAAGACAGGACTATGCCCGTGGTCTTTAGCCTGAAGGGATTGCAGCATTCAGGCAGAGGGGACTTTACACAAAGTCACTTTACGTTGGAAACGAAAACAACTGCTGAGGCAATGGACATGGTCTATGATGGGACTGCATATTTCTCCCAGGTTCGGACCAAAATGGATGCCGATCTGGACATTGACATGGATCGAATGCGCTTTGCTTTTGGCAATAATACGCTCACCCTGAATGACCTGCAATTAATTGGCGAGGGGTCTATTGAGATACCGAATGATGACATTCTGATGGATCTATCCATCAGTAGCCCACAATCTGATTTGAAGCATATCTGGTCGATTATCCCGGGTGCATTTACAGCCGACTTCCAGGATCTTCAATCATCCGGTACATTTTCTCTGGAGGCATGGCTTAAAGGCACATACAATGAGACCACCTTTCCTGCATTTGCATTTGATGTGCTATTGGAAAACGGGCAGATCAAGTACCCTGCGCTCCCCTTCCCAATTCAGGATATTCAAGCTGAAGTTCACTTGACTCAACCCGGATCATCATTGGATGGGATTGCGGTCAATATTCCGAAATTTCAATTATCAATCAAAGATCAGGGGATCAAGGGTCGATTTGCAGCTACTGATATTATGACTGACCCGAATGTCGATGCAGCTGTCAAAGGCAATCTGGATTTGGCCCTGATCCAGCAAGCCTTTCCTATCGAAGCTACAACCATGACGGGTCGCATTGCTATGGATGTGGGCATTAAAGCGCGGATGTCGGACCTGGATGCTAGCCGAGCTGATCAGGTCGACCTTCATGGATCTGCCACTATTCAAGAGCTGACCTATCAATCAGAGG
>JAHEAU010000321.1 GCA_024642625.1 Lewinellaceae bacterium | reverse complement strand
GTTGTCGAAAGATAGTCAAGTTGATCACCATGAAAAGTACTCGACCAGTCGAAGTTCAGGTAGAGTTTATCGACAATTCGGGAAATGGAGCGCTCCGCATCTGGATAAGCCACCCATTCCAAGCCAAGAGCTTCCCAAGCCGGGAGGTAATGAGAAGTGCTTATGCGAATCAGGTTATCCTCAAGTTGGATGCGTTCATTCAAAAATAGGGGTTCTTTGAGTTGGAGGGCAATGGATAAAATAGAATCAGGTAAGCGGACAGATTTTTCCCTGAGTTTTACCATCTGTCTGAAGGTTGATGTGATTTCCGGAAAGGGCAAATTCGCAGGTGGCAGGACGGGGTTCCATTGGGTCAGTAATTGCCGAAAAGTGCCACTGTGTTGACGGACAATGGTCGGGTCAGCATCAATAATCTGTTTATAAAAGGTGATGGCCACGTCCGGGTCGGGTGAAGCGAGATACCGAAACCAGGATTCGACGAGCAGTTGATGGTCTGCAAGCTCAGGATAGTATATAAATCGACCAAGCTGGTCGCTCCATATCCATTCCTGGTGGTTGTGGAAGAAATGAATCAACCAGCCCTCCAGATCCGCCTCAATTATATCCAATCCAGTTGCGGATCGAAGGATGGCAATGTAAGGAGCAATAGCCTGATCGATTCCCTCTGCTGTTGACCGATATGACAAAGCTGCCAGGTAGTATAATGCTCTAGGATGTCTTGTCTGAAGCAGATCGTAGAGTGGGCCAAAAGGTTGTCGCTGTTCGATTTGGCATTGCAGGAGTGCACGGCCAAACAGGTCAACGGATTCGTCATAAATGAACGGATGGATCTGAAACTTCTGTTGGTATTGTTCAGTGCGATATTGGAGGAGATCACCTTGTTCATCAGTATATCCGGATTGAAATGAAAGTTGGTTCTTCCATCTGTCGACCTCTATCTGAGAGAATTGCTTTTTTGCTTCAGTTTCTTTGACAAGTTTCCATGTTTCCAAGCCGGGATCCCATCGGCTGAGAATAGATAATAGTCGACTGATGAGGGTGAGTTCCAAGGCTTGATTCACTGAAAGCAAGCGATGGATTTGCTTGCAAAATAAGGGTGGGCAATACGCTTCCCACAATGCTAACACCTGCTCCATGGAATCTGAAGAGAGGGAAACGAGAGCATTGATTCCTGACAATCCAGATACTGAGTCATCCCATGTGCAAAGGGTGGGAGGAGGAGGAGAAAATCCTTCTGGAAAATAGAAAAAAGCATTTGCCTCCGGTCGGTATTGAAGAGCACTCTTCCTCGAATAGAATAGGTCAAGATCATGCTCTGGATTGCCTGAAAATGGGTTGGGGAGGATGGATTTTTGCAGTAAGCTGTCGAATCCAGCTATGTTTTTTCCTGTTCCAAGCAAATCATGTAAAGCTTTGACGGATCCACTGGCGACCATGCGAAATGGATCTGAATGCGCGATTTGTGCCCGGCTGACGGCAGGTCCAAGACAGAACAAGACAAAGAGGAGGAGCCGGGGTTTCTTCATGGGTAATCAACTCAAAGTTAGCTCTTAACACATGAATGTTCTGTTCCATATTCGACCATAGTCTTGTGAATTGGAAACAAAAGGAGGTTTTCTGATTTCGACTTGAAGCATAATGTTCGATACAGGATGTGAACTGAACAAGATTGAGTATGTAATTCTCTTGTCATATTCTACGCCAAACACTAGAAGAACCTTTGATTTTCAATTGGAATTCATGTAATTTCGCACTTTATCCTGATTCTATATTAACACCAAAACCTTATGATGCGATTGAATTCTACCACGGGCAGGATAGGCATAACTGTGCTTGTTTTTGCCTTTCTGGCGTGTATTGGGCAATCTCGGATCTTTGCACAAGCAATTTTCATGGGTACGCCTGTTGAACTGGAACAAAAATCAGTTCTTCCTGAAGTGGCGACATATCAAATTTACGATGTGGACATGCAAGCAATTTTTGCTCATGTCCAGAGCCAATCTGACCGGATTGACATGACATTGGAACTGGGAGCTATGTCCCTTCCTATGTCATTGTTTGCAAATCCTGTACGGCGGTCCAATTACAAGATGTTCCTGTCTACGTCAACTGGTATTCAAGAGTTACCAGCAAGACCGAATACGACTTATGCCGGCGAGATTCAATCAGCACAAGGCGGAGAGATTCGGTTATTGATTGACCAGACCACGATCGGTGGTGCTTTCGTTTACCAGGGAAAAGAATATATGGTCGAACCGCTTTGGTATTATATCAAAGACGCAGACCACAACCTGATCGTGGTTTATGAAGCCTCTATATCAGAGTCGATTCAGGAGATGACCTGTGGAACGGATATTTCGCTTCACAAATCGGATGATGATGGCGTGCATCCGGGTCCAGACCCAGATGGAGATCTTGCTGGATCTGTCGGAAGTGCTTGCAAGCAGGTTGAATATGGCGCTGCTTGTGACTGGTTATTTTATTCAGAATATGGAGGTGCTGCAGGAGCTCAAAACCGAATCGATCTGATCATGAATCTGGTTGAAGGTCAATATAATAATGGACAGCTCCAGCATACCTATGAGTTTGACATCGTAGAATATTGGTTTTCGGATTGCAACACTTGCGATCCCTGGACTCCAAGTACAGATGCAGGCACATTGTTAGGCAGTTTCCGCAGTTGGGGCAACAGTGGCGGTTTCACAGAGGATACTGACGTCGCGGGTTTATGGTCGAATAGAGATTTTGATGGCGGAACGATTGGAATCGCTTATCTGAGCGGAGTCTGCAATAGTTTCGGATACCATTGCCTTCAGGATTGGACATCAAATACCAGCCTGATGCGCGTTATGGTTTCGCACGAATTAGGGCACAACTTTTCTTGTGATCATGACCCTTCCGGATCGCCAACCATTATGGCGCCTGCTGTTAACAATACGACGACATGGTCTGCAAGCTCAATAAGTGATATCAATAGCTACACCAATGGGGGCAGCGGTTGGTGTTTGAGTGGTTGTGTTCCCAATGCACCGCCGAATGGCATGTTTGTAGGAGACGACTTGGAAGGTTGCGCACCGCATACGGTTCACTTTACAGACCAAAGCGTGAATAATCCGGATAGCTGGTTGTGGACGTTCCCAGGAGGAACACCTTCATTTTCTACTGTGCAGAACCCAATTGTTACCTACAATACGGCTGGGCTCTATTCCGTGACGTTGGAAGTGTCCAACGCTGCGGGATCAGACGAGATTACTAAAGCTGATTACATTAATGTTCTTGATGTCCCGGTTCCTTATTTTGAGACCATCATTGATGAGGATTTTGTGACGTTCCTCAACCTCTCTTCAGGCGGAATTGACTATTATTGGGAATTCGGAGATGGCGAATTCAGCTTTGATGAAAATCCCAATCACACCTACAGTGAAGATGGGGTGTATGAAGTGACTCTGACGGTGACCAATCAATGTG
>JAHEAU010000086.1 GCA_024642625.1 Lewinellaceae bacterium | reverse complement strand
CCAGGCGTTTCTCATGGAAATGATGGATATCAATGAATCTCTGATGGAATTGGAATTCGACCCATCTCCAGAGAAAAAAATAGCCCTTCATCAGGAACTGGAAAATCTCAGTACAGAATTAAAAATGTCCGTCTTGCCCATCATGGAACGTTGGGATGATGACGAACCGGTTGACCTTCAACCAGTCGTGGACTATGACATGAAGAAACGTTATATCCGACGGTTGCTCTCCAATCTTGAAAAACTTGGTTCTTGAACCTTTCAGCTAAATTCCTTCTTCCAGCACTTGCCATGTTCGTTTTTTTTGTGAACTTTGCGTGCTGTTTGAAGCATTCCCACCTCGGGATGCGGGTTTGAGTCCCTTACCAAGACTCAACTCAATAAAAAACACGCAATTGACAATGGTCATTTGCTTTCACTTCATGCCGAAGTGGCGGAACTGGTAGACGCGCTGGACTCAAAATCCAGTGTAAGCAATTACGTGCGGGTTCGAGTCCCGCCTTCGGCACCCTTTTTCTATTTCTACTCTTTTTAGGCGGGACGAGAAGTTTATCCCGCGCTAGAATGATTGGCTGAGGTACGAAGCCATTATCATTCTTAAGCGGGAAGTCCCGCCTTCGGCACCCTTTTTCTATTTCTACTCTTTTTAGGCGGGACGAGAAGTCTACCCCGATTGCTCGGGGAGTCCCGCCTTCGGCACTCTATATATTTTCCTACTCTTTTAGGCGGGACGAGAAGTTTATCCCCTCCCCGAGTTCTCGGGGGGCCATTGACCGAGGAACGAGGTCAATATCTCTTAAGATAATTCATAGATTTCGTCGAAATAACGAAATAACCCAATATCGAAATAACGACTGCTCGCTCCACTACCCACTCTCTACTTAAACACCCCCTCTACGATCATCTGCTCGATCACCTTGGTGCGGTATGTGAAGATGCCTTCCACTTTACCATCCACGATCAGAGCATTGGCCAGGCTACCCAGAGGGCCAAAAGGTATTGCATAGTGTAAAAGGTCCTTCATGCGCACTCCGCCTTCGATTGGCTCGAACCAGTGTTCGTGATGCCACATGACATAGGGTCCAATCCGTTGTTCATCGATGAAATGGACACCAGCCTTGATGTGGGTAATCTCCGTGGCCCAGGTCATATCCAGACCCAATAAGGGCGACACCTTGTAGACGATCATCATCCCTTCATACATCTCCTTACCGGTGATATCGGTCTGGATCCGGAAGTTCATTTCCTTTGGGGTGATCTTTTGGAGGTTTTCCGGGCGACTGAAGAAGTCCCATATTTTTTGAGGATTTCCTGGGATGTCTTGATGCCATTGCTTGAAATATACCTTCATAAGAGTTGCTTAACAATCTGTGATCAGCCTTTAGTAGCACCATAACACCTTTTACTCAAAGGTGGTTGTTCAAACAATACAGGAAACGGAGAATTCCTGAATCACAGATAAATCGAATGTTATGAAACAGGCACAAGCAGAACAAAAAGTCAGTCGCAAAGGAAGAATGATCTCCTTCTTTTTTCATAGTGTCATTATTCTCCTTGCGGTCATCCCGTTCATGTCGTATAAGGAAAAGGACGACATCCAACTGGAAGATGGAGTGCAAATCATGCTTTTTGATTTTTCTCAACGAGAAGGAGCATCTGCAGAAGCAAGTCCTGAACTGGAGGCCGAAACTGTCAAAAAAGCTCCTGCACAGGCTGAGGCTGAACAGTTTGAAGTGGAATCGCTTCCTGTACCTGTAGTCATTATCGCCGAAACGGTTGAACCAGTGGTCCTGCCAGAAGCTAAAATGCCTACTGAAAAGAAGGTTGATAAGCCAGAAACTGGGGTTGTAGATGCCGTTGAAGCAGATCGCAGTTCCCGGAACAATGATGGTCCAAGCAGACCAACAAGTGGTGGCAACCAAAATGGTCAAAGCAACTCAGCTGGACAAAGCGATGTCAAAGAAGGAGATGGCCAAGGCAGTAAGTACGAAGGCATGGACCTTAGTGGAAGCGGAATTCTTACCAGAAAGGTGATTTATCGCGCTAGTCTTGAAAACATCATCCGTCAGAATGGAACCTTTGTAGTCAACATCTGCGTAAATCGAAGTGGAAATGTCACTGGAGCGAAATACAACCCTGAAGGATCAACCATCACTGAACCTAACCTGGTCCGCAAAGCCATGGACGCGGCGACCAAATACAAGTTTGAGCGCGATGCGACTGCGCCTGCCCAACAATGTGGACGCATGACGTTTGTCATCACTGGGATTAAGTAAATATTAAACCTCTTTTCATTGACTGGCCCTTTCTACTTAGGTAGAAAGGGCCTTCTTATTTCTTAGGCCATCGAAATGAAAATCAATGGCTGAGACAACCATTGCTTGTAAAATGAGAACGACAAAATATTCCAAATTTTAGAATCAACTACGTTCACATAACTTCATCTGTATACATTATTTCGGAAAATTGTCACAAATGCTCCGCTAAACATTTTTAAATAAAATTTAATATAATCTGATTGTAAGACATATATACATATTGGATATTTTATATTAATGTTTTATCAATAGTTACAAACTACAATAAACCAGGCTGAAATTGTAGGCAAATCAGGTCAAGTTTGTCGTTGTATTAGAATCAGAACTGTGCTGGAATTTTCAGCAAGCATTGATTCTATTCTACTCACAAAGAAGAGCCAACAATGCCAATGCCAACCGTTCAGCAAGAGAGTTCTTACAGTTCATACTTGTTTCAGTACTTGACAAAACTTGACATTTTGTTGAGAATCAGCTGGTATCAATCCTCGGCAAAGGGGGTCGCATTCATATTAGTCGCTCTTCTTAGCATTAATTCTTTACAGGCTCAGACAAATGAGACAATTGCCAGTGGCTCGTTCATCATTAACATGGGCATCATGCCGCAGACCTTCAATAATGGTCTGAAACCATATGGGATGGTTTATGACCTGGTAAAAAATTACGGAGTACCAATCAAATGGGTAATTAATGGCGCAAAATCAAAGGACGGAACTGACTTCTCTTATAATGGAATAGACTACAAGGGTGGGCCTTTTATTGTCCCTGTAGCTTATCGCTCAAATGCTGTCAATGCACGTATTACCTATTGGCAAGGGCAGGGCGTCGTTGGGGTATCAACAACCAGCCCAATTACTGTACCCGTATTTACGACTCTCCTGGCCATGCCAATTTGGACTCTTGACGCTCAGAATGGCAGTATTGCTCAGGGCTATTTAACAAATGCATTAATTCCAACAACAGCTTACAATTATATGGATCCTCAGCAGCTAACCTGCTGCAATGACCTTTTTGCAATGCCGCATGCTGACCCTAAATGGAGCACGCATAGCAACTTATATACATGGAACCTGGATTGCCAGGGAGGCATTTGGTTGGCTTGTCATGCAGGTAGTGCACTTGAGGATATGTTTAACCCCGCAATACCCTCCCAACAGACAAATTTTCTTTCTGAAAAATCTGGAATTGCAGTCGGAGGTGGGCCTTACTATGAAAATGCATTAGTCCTATGGGGAAATCACAATGATGGATCACCACCTTACAGCTATGCCTACCCTACAGATCCAATTATGCAATTTCTTGGGCCAATTGATGCTGCCACTCAAAATGGTTCAGAGCAAATCTATCTCCCTAAAGTAAACTGGAGAGCTTCATCAAAGGTCTACGTATGGGATCCTACCCATGCCGATGTGCCCGCAAAATCCCCTGGCCCTGCGGCCATCATGGTATCTGGCAGGGGACTGGGTGATCCTAATCGTGGTCGTGTTATGCTGGAGGCTGCACACTCACACAATAAGGGATCTGCCCCAGATAACGTCGCTGCCCAGCGTGCGTTTTTTAATTTTTCATACTTCTCTGCGAATGAACGTGCTGTTATTCCAAGTTTGAGTCTAGTGCCAGATACTGCATTTTCAGGTATCAGTGTACAATATAAAATGACCTTACCTCCAGGGAAGGACACAAATGACTATGTCATTACTTGGACTTCAAGTTGTGGAGGCACCTTTTCACCAGCCACAGGAGCGACAACTTATTACACTGCACCCTCTGTCGGTGCGCCGACCCAATGTCTGGTTTCCGTGAAGATCCAGGATGCCTGCGGTCGTGAATTTACCGCTAACAAATTTGTGACGGTCCTTTGCCAATTAACTGTCAACAGAACAATTACTCAGCCCAATTGCTTTGGGCAAAGTAATGGCTCAATAGCAATGGCTATCAGTGGAGGGCCTGCTCCATACACATGGAACTGGTCCAGAGTATCCCCAGCAGGTACAGGGTCCGGAACTGGAACCACTATCTCAGGGCTTTCAGCCGGCACCTATAACGTAACAGTCACCTCATCCAGCGGATGCGCAGCAACATTTACAAGTACGGTAACCCAGCCTGCCCAATTAGCCGGTACAACCGTCGTGACAAACCCCCTTTGCAATGGGGCATCAACCGGGTCCATCCTTCTCACCGTTTCAGGAGGGACACCCAGTTATACCTATCTCTGGAACGGAGGAGCCACTTCAAAGGACAGGAGCAACATACCAGCCGGGACATATACAGTAACGATCACTGACAGTAAAGGCTGTACAGCAACTACTCAGGCTATTGTCACCAACCCCGCTGCTGTTGTATTGACATTAACACAGGACTCTGTCTCCTGTAATGGGGGCTCAGATGGTGCAATTACGACAGTCATTACGGGAGGTTCATCCCCTTATACGTTTGCATGGGCGGATGGACCAACTTCTCAAAACCGTTCCGGACTTATCATTGGCACCTATTCTGTCACAGCAACTGATGCCAATGCCTGTACTGCAACAGCAAGTAAAACCGTACTTCAACCTACGGCTATAAGCTTGAGCGCTACAATGGTAAATCCTGGGTGTAATGGAGGATCAAATGGCTCCATTGATTTGTCTGTAAGTGGTGGATCTCCGGGTTACTCGTATAACTGGTCAACAGGAGCTACGTCGCAAGATATCTCTGGATTAAGTGCAGGCACTTACAATGTAACTGTAACAGATCTCAATGGATGCACAGCAACTTTAAGTAAAACACTTACACAACCTGCGCCCCTCTCACTTTCCGCATCCGTCACGAATGCCACATGCCCTACAGATGCCGATGGAGCGATCGACCTGACGGTAAGTGGTGGCACTCCCGGGTATACATACGATTGGGATAACGATGGATTGGAGGCTCCAGATGACGACCCACAGGATCTAAACAGCTTACTACCAGGAACATATACAGTCATCGTGACTGATGCAAATGGCTGTACAGCAACAACATCCAGAACGATTACAAATACCAAGGATGTACCGCCCCCCCCAGGAAATATTGATCACTGATTGCAAGTCGATCTGAAAATATCAGGGTAAACAAGGATGAACGTGCGTCGACAAGTGAAATACTCAAGAACAATTCTGATGACTGTCAGTGGCTGCAATGCCCTGGCAGTCACAAGTTATTTGGAGACTTTCTCCGGATGTACACTTCGAATAACGAACTGATTTACTAGCTGTGCCGGCTTTAAAGAAAAGAATATGAGTCAGATGTCTACTTTTTGTTTGAACAGGATCATCTCTTCCATCCGAATCAGCGGAGGGAAATTGGTGATTTTCTTGTTGCTCATTGGATCGATCACGTTGTTGTCTGTCCCATTGACAGCACAGGTGACTATAACCAAACAAGTCTCAACAGGAAATGATGACGCCGAGGAAGAGGGACCGGATGGGACCAATCCGGGGACGATGCATTTGATCAGTACAGATTTGGAATTGGTAAAAGACATTGAGTCACCAAGTTATGGCACACAGAAGGTAGGCATGCGCTTTCTGAACGTCAATGTCCCTCAAGGAGCTACAATTACAAGTGCATATCTGACTTTTCGAGCGATCGCACCTGATGCACCAAACACGAATAACGGCACAACGAATCTGGTCATCAAAGCACAAGCAGCAGACAATCCGACTACATTTACCACAGTAACCAACAATATCAGTAACCGAACGCTTACTACAGCTTCATCCAGTTGGGCGCCATCCGCCTGGACTGCCAATACAAATGTGGTTTCGCCAACCATTATGTCGGTTGTTCAGGAAATTGTCAATCGTCCAGGATGGGCATCCGGCAATGCTATAGTCATTATTGTAACAGGTGATGGCTCCAGATCTGCAGCCTCATATAATGGAGATCCAACAAATGCGCCGAAGCTGACTATTACTTATACGTTGAATCCTCCGATTACATTAACATCCACAGTTACTAATGTTTTGTGTCGAGGTAACACGACTGGCGCAATTGACCTTAGCGTTTCAGGTGGTGTATCTCCATTTACGTATGATTGGAGTAACGATGGCCCAGACAATCCGGACAATGATCCACAGGATTTATCTGGTCTTGCCGCAGGAAGTTATGTCGTGACCGTCACTGACAATGTGGGTACAACTGCTTTGCATACAGCAACAATTACTCAACCAGCCCAGAATCTGACCCTGTCCACCTTCGTCACCAACGTTTCTTCACCTGGTGGCAGCAATGGTGCAATTGATCTGACTGTTACGGGTGGCACCCCTGGCTACACCTATGACTGGAGCAATGACGGTCCTGATGACCCTGATAATGACACCCAGGATTTGAGCAATCTGATGGCAGGCACCTACACGGTCACAGTTACAGATGCAAATGGATGTACTGCAACGACCAGTGCTACAATAATTGAAATTGCCAACCAGAGCATTGTCACCAAACAGCTTTATCTGAATGATCCACTAGGATTAGATCGAAGCAATCCAGCAAACCCTGTTGATAACTCCACTGCATTGACCACAACGTTGTCGACTGGAGCTTCAGGGATTGTTGTCGATGCGACCACCTCTACATTTGGCACAACCAGCACAATCACACTTTCCCATACTGTCAGCACAAATAACAATCGACTCTTGCTTGTGGGAATTTCCCAAAAGAACAAACTGGTCAGCTCCGTGACCTACGGGGGGATACCTATGACACTTGTTGGAGAAAATATTGATGGAACTAATGCCCGGATGCATATTTACAAATTGATTAACCCATCCTCAGGCACAGCCAATGTGGTTGTAAATTTCGATGCTAACCCTGACAAAGGTGCTGTGGTCGGAGCGATATCCTATTCGGGCGTAAATCAAACAACACCCTTGGGTACATTCAATTCTGCCTTTGCAAAAAACACTACCCCTACCGTTACAGTCACATCTGCAACTGGTGAACTAGTCTTTGACGTCGTTACGATTCGGAACACTAGCGGAACAGTTGGCGCAGGCCAAACCCAACGTTGGAAACTCGATTCGGGCCAGGAAATCCAGGTGGGTGGAGCAAGTACCAAGACTGCAGGTGCGTCATCCACTACAATGTCATGGACGGCGGGTGGCAGCCAGGATTGGGCAATCGGTGCTGTTTCCATCAAACCAGCTACTGTCGTTAGTTCAGTAACATTTACAGAAAATCCGGTACTGTGTAGTGCATTAACTATTAAGGCCGGCCAACCTATCACTATCACAAACTTTGTTAATGTGATCAACGGATCAATGCCCAGTAATCCGACCATCACAGCAGTGTTAAAATATGGCGCGACAATAATAGCTACATTAACAAACCCGACATATAATGCCGGTCTTCTGACATGGACAACATCCTTGGGTGCTGATGTCACAGTCCCTGCCGGGCAAGCAATCGCATTGCAGATCACTACAACTCAAGCAGGAGTCTCTTTCCAAATAAGATACGATAGTCAAACATATCCTTCAAAAATCACTCTTCCTGTTTCAACCTATATCAACATAACCAATTTAAGTGTGTACAATGGGACATATCCGAATGGTGTTCCAATCACTGACGTCCCCAATGCCGGAACATCATACATCAGAGTATCGGTGACTGACCCATTCGGGCCGGCAGATATCACAAGCGTCAATCTGACATTGACCAAACCGGATATGAGCACGATCAATGCTACGTTGACAGCTGCCAATGTTGTATCAACATCTGGCTGCACCAAAATATACCAATACAACTGGGCCAATCCAACGGTGCTTGGAGCCTGGAATATCCAGACTGTTGCCAATGAAGGAACAGAAGGTGTATTCTATTCTCAATCCCTTGGAGTCAATGTAATCGTTCCTGTTGGGGACGTCCCTCAAACCAAATTCCTCTATCTCAGTGATCCTGGAACAGCATTGGATCGGATAGACCCTGTAGCATCTAACGACAATACCACTGCGCAAACGGCTGTGATCGGAACGTACACTACGCCGATAATTCCTGAAGTCATCAGTTCAACACAAGGTGACAACTCGGGAATCACGTTGGCACACAATCTTTCTGGGGTTGTAGCTACGAATCGGCTTTTGCTTGTCGGAATATCGGGCACACGCGGAGGCTCAGACCCAACGGTGAATACGGTAACTTTTAACGGCACCAATCTGGTCCCTTTGACATCTTTGTTATTCGACAATGGAAACAGACACAGGGTTTCATTCTATTATATGAAAAATCCACCCGCTGTAAACAGCAATGTCGTGGTGACTTTTAATAATAACCCGGACAAGGGTGTTGTCGTAGGAGCCATTACCTATTCCGGTGTCAACCAATCGACGACGTTTGGCACTGCTGTGAGTAATGCAGGTGTTTTTACTGCTCCATCGACAAACCCACCATCCTTAAATGTCACCTCAGCGACAGGTGAACTAGTGGTGGATGTCCTATTGTCTGCGACATTAAATAATATCGCGGGCCTTGTGCCTGGAGCAAGCCAAACAGAGCGATGGGATCTTCTTGGTGATGAAACGAACGGGGGGGGGAGTACAAAGGCTGGTGCAGCATCTGTTCCTATGTCCTGGACTCCAAGCGAGAGTGGCAGTTGGGCCATGATCGGCGTGCCGTTGAAACCTGTATCTGTTGTGGGTGCGACAAGTGTCACTTTTACGGAAACACCAGTCTTGTGTGATGCCCTAACTATCGTCACCGGACAAACAATCAGTGTCTCGACATATTTGACCATTGTAGGTGGGTCCATGCCAGCAAATCCAAACATTACTGCAACCCTGAAATATGGCGGAACGACCATCGCCACATTAATCAATCCCACTTACAACAGTGGCACCGGCTTGCTAACGTGGTCAGGAACAATTGGGGCAAATGTAACGGTACCCAGTGGTCAGGCGATTGCTTTGCAGGTTACCAATAACCAGGCTGATGTAGGATATCGGATCGACTATGACAGTCAGACAAAGCCCTCCAAAGTTGGCTTGCCGGTGACAACCTATATCAAATTACTTTCCCAAAACCTCTACAACGCAGCTTATCCGGGAGGATCAATTATCACGAATGCAGCGAATGGTAGCACAGTATATCTACGTGCCACTGTGGAGGATCCGTTTGGCACCAGTGATATCACCGGACTGGATATTGCCATTCAGGCTCCAGGAGGTGGAACAACAAATGTAACCGGAACCTCAGTGGCCACGTCTGGCTGTATTCGAACATATCAGTATGTCTGGAACTCACCTATGACGCCGGGCGATTATTCTTTCGTATTGACCGCAAAGGAAGGATTGGAAAATACGGTTGTTGACATTGACTATTTGAATTTTTCACTTTGCCCAATAACAGTTACGTCAAGCGTCGCCGCCTCTCCAACCTGTTATTCACCTAATTCGGGTCAGATTGCTTTAGTGATTGCTAATGGTGGAGCTCCCTATACGTACAGTTGGACAAGGACAAATCCGGCCGGCTCAGGTAGTGGCTCAGGAGAACTCATCACTGGTTTGTCTTCCGGCTCATATACGATCACTGTGACTTCAAATGGAGGATGTACAGGAACAACATCAGCCATAATAAACTCAGCTACAGGACCGACGCTGTCGTCCACACCTGTTAACACATCATGTTTGGCTAATGATGGAATCATTGATCTGTCGGTCAGTGGTGGATCAGGGAACTACACTTATTTCTGGGAAGATGGAAATACGAATCAGGACCGTTCTGGCTTAACACCCGGTGTTTATCCTGTCACAGTAACGGATCAGGACAATGGTTGTACATCTTCTATAACAACGGATATTGCTCAGGGAGATGTAGTCGGTGGCACAGCCATGATTACTCACGTAAGCTGCAATGGAGGCAGCAACGGATCCATCAATTTAATGCCTTCGGGCGGGTCTGGAACATACACGTTCGTATGGGGTCACGGACCGACTTCAGAAGATGTTTCTGGCCTGCAAACAGGTACTTATACTGTTACCATCAATGATGGTGGAGGATGTACAGGAACGCTGGGATTCACCATCAATCAACCTGCTGTTTTGTCTGCCTCTTCAACAGTAGATAGCGTTAACTGTTTCGGACCCGGATCCATTGACCTGTCCGCAACAGGGGGAACATCCCCTTACACATATAACTGGGCAGATATCAGTGGATCGAATAATCCGCAAGATAGAAATGGCGTGGGTGTAGGCACTTATTCTGTAACTATTACAGATTCCAAAGGATGTACAACTACCCATTCAGTGACATTTAATCCTCCTTTTTGTGATCCTAACGCAAATATTGTTTGTACATCAACATTGGACGATATCTTCTCTGTCGTTCCTGATCCAATGGTGGATACGTATACGTGGACTGTTCCCGCAGGTGCAGTGATCGTAAGTGGTCAAGGGTCACCGACAATCACTGTCGATTGGTCGGGTGCAAGTGCCGGACCAGGAGGTGTTTGTGTCCGATCTGTAAATGTTTGCGGAGAAAGCGCAGATGAATGCATTCTGGTGAATATCCGCGACGTGCAGGCTTCGGCCGCATATGTCCCGCCCGTGTGTGCAGGAGGAGATATTGCCTTAATGGGATCAGGAGGTTCACAATATTTATGGAGCGGGCCTAATGGCTTTTCTTCCGGAAGTGAAGCTCCGACGATCAATGATGTATCATCCATCCATTCAGGAACGTATGCTGTTACCGTTACGGATGAACTCGGATGTATTGGGACAGCATCTGTTGCAATTACGGTAAACAACAACCCTAGTGCAGCTGTCATTGCCACTGATGCAAACTGTGGGCTATCCAACGGTTCGACGAATCTGACCCCAAGTGGTGGAACGGCACCTTATACTTACATGTGGTCAAACAATGAAACGTCCCAGGATCTGAATAATATTCCTGCAGGTACATACTCAGTCATCGTAACGGACGCAAACGGCTGCACAGCGATGGGTGTTGGCAACGTGGATGATATCGAAGAACCGACAGTAGTTGCTGTTGGCGTGGATGTATCCTGTTTCCAAGGCTCAGATGGGTCTGCAAATTCTACAATCACAGGAGGTGTTGCCCCTTTAACATATTCATGGTCAAACGGAGCGACAACACAAAATATTACTGGTCTTCAGGATGGCCTTTACAGTATCACCGTCACGGATGCGCTGGGTTGCAAAGGTGTAGCCTCTGCAATGATCGATCAGCCATCTGAATTGGTCATCAATCGTGTTAAAACAAATGTGGGTTGTCATGGCGCATCAACCGGAGCGATCAATGTGACGACAACTGGTGGGACACTACCTTATACCTACGATTGGGGGGACATTGGAGGAACGGATAATGGTGAAGACAGAACTGGCCTTGCTGCTGGAGTCTATGTTGTTACTGTAACAGATTTTAAAGGTTGTACAGCAGCCATTTCAACGACAATCACCGAACCCGCAAATGGACTCGCAATCACACCATCCGTGACAGATGTCTCTTGCCAGGGAGGAGCAGATGGTATTATCGTACTTACCATAGCAGGCGGTACATCCCCATTCACATACTTATGGTCTGGAAACCAAACAACAAAAGATATTTCAGGCCAGAGCGCGGGTAACTATCAAGTCACAGTTACAGATAACAATGGATGTAGTGCCACGGCATCTCCCGTGATCGGGCAACCTGCAGCTCTCAGCCTGAGTATTACACAAGACAGCGTCAGTTGTATAGAAGGGAGTGATGGTGCATTGGATTTGGCCATTTCCGGGGGAACACCTGGATACACATATATTTGGTCGACGGGTGCTACCAGCCAAGATATCAATGGACTCAATGCAGGATCCTATTCTGTAACTGCAACGGACAATAACGGGTGTTCTGCAATTCAATCTCGTACAGTCCTCCAACCTGCACTATTACTCGCATCTGCTACTGCAATGAATGCGCAGTGTTTTGGCGGAGCATCAGGCAGCATAGATTTAAGTGTGACGGGAGGAACATCCACGTATTCATACCTCTGGTCAAATGGCAGTATGGTCCAGGACCCCACGGGTCTAAATGCTGGCACATACAGTGTCACTGTCACCGACTGGCACAATTGCATAGCAAACACTACAGTAATTGTTGGTCAAGCAAGTCAAATAACTAGCTCAGGAATTCTGACATCTGTCAATTGCAACGGAGGCTCTGACGGAGCTATCAATCTTACTGTGACAGGAGGCACCCCTGGTTATACCTATTTGTGGTCAAATGGAAGCATGGATGAAGACCCTTCAGGATTGGTTGCAGGTTCCTATACTGTAACCATAACAGATAATGCAGGATGTACTGCTAGTAACACATTCACGGTCACCGAACCTGCAGCGCTTTCCCTGAATACCACAGAAGTCAATCCAAATTGTACAGGAAGTGACGATGGCGCAGTCAGTCTTTCCGTTTCGGGAGGAATATCACCATACTCCTTCTTATGGAGCAACATGGAGACGACCAAAGATATTGATGGACTGGCTCCGGGAGTCTATTCAGTTACTGTAACGGATGATAACGGATGCACCGCTCAGGTGACTTCAGCTGCGTTAATTGACCCACCAGCACTTTCTGCAACCATTACATCAACAATCATTACATGTTTTGGTGGAAGTGACGGAACTGCAACGGCTGCAGGGGCCGGAGGCACCCCACCCTACAGTTATGCCTGGTCTAATGGTGACAATACGGCTACAGCTACTGGATTATCGGCACAACA
>JAHEAU010000085.1 GCA_024642625.1 Lewinellaceae bacterium | reverse complement strand
GAACCCGAACACCTTGATCGTGCGATTTCAGCCTTCACAAAGGTCGGAAAGGCGCTTGGTGTGATTAGTTGATCTCTGAGTTCGGTTTTGGAATACGACTCATCATTGGTACTTCTTTGACCACAAATTGAACCGTATCACGGATGTGTTCCTCCAGGTAAATTATTTTCCCTTTCCGGAGGTTGTCAAGCAGATCTGATTGAGCGTGCCGAACAGTGATCAATTCCAGATCATCCTCGCGTTGCACCTTGAATTCTTTGTCAATTCCTGCGATAAAATCATCCACTTTGTCTGGCGCATGATTCACACAGATTGAAAAACTGATGGCAGAGTTTTGCATGATATTAACCTGTAAGCGCAAATCAGCAATTTTCTGAAACAACAAACTGAGATGGTGTTCGGCAACGAATGAAAAGTCACGTGTTGAAATACTCAGGAGTGTTTGTTGTTGTTCCAGTGTCACAATAGGTGGATAGAGGTCTTCAATATCTGAAGAGATCAGAGTGCCTTCTCCATCCGGGTCAATAAAGGATTTGACATAAAGCGGAATCGACTTGTTTTGCAGTGGCTTGATCGTTTTCGGATGGATGACTTTTGCCCCGTAATAGGTCATCTCAATTGCTTCCCGATAGGATAATCGATCCAGTTTAGTAACATGGGCGAAAAGGCGAGGATCCCCCGTCAGTACACCTGGTACATCCTTCCAGATGGTCATGCTTTCGCCATTCAAGCAAAAGGTAAAAATTGCTGTCGTATAGTCTGACCCTTCCCGTCCAAGCGTCGTCGTTGCGTTGTCCATGGTGCTGGCGATGAAGCCCTGTGTCAGGACAAAACCAGGTTGGCTAACAAGTGGTTTTACTTTTGTGTCCATTCGTTTTCCGGTCTCTTCCCAATTGACCCACCCTTCGCGATGAATGTCATCCGTGATAATCACCTCACGTGCATCCAGCCACGTCGTTGGTAGCCCTTCAAATTGTAGAAAAGCCTGAACTATCCGGGATGATGCCAATTCTCCGACACAAATGATCTGGTCGTACATATAATCAAATTCAGGATGTGGTGGCTCTTCCAGGACCCATTGTGCTTCGACAAAGGTGTCATTCAATGCTTCAAAAACCTCATGACCCTCTGGCAAGAGTTCGGCAGCCAAAGCAAAATGAGTTTGTTGGATTTGATCAAATAATTTCTGAGCCGTCCCGTCCTGTTTGGCATGGGCAGTAATCACCTCTTCAAGAGCATTGGTTGTCTTTCCCATTGCGGAAACGACAATGACAAGGTTTTCATCTTGAAATCGTTGAAGGATTGTCGCTACGTTGCGAACTGCGGAAGCATCTTTCAAACTGGATCCGCCAAACTTGAACATTTTTACCATGGTTGCGAAGTGCTCTATTCGCGGCAAAGGTACACGTTCAGTCCTATCCTTAAAAGGAAGTCATCAGATGGCTTTTGAAATAGCAATAAAGTCCGCAAGTTTCCATTTCTTCAATTCATCCAGACTTTTCACTTTGTCTCCCAGGAGTTCGTTTAACATCGTCTTGTGAAGCCCTTGTTCCCGCCCAGCCAACCACGCTATGTAGGGCAGAACGCGGTTTGAGAAGAGTGCCCGGATATCTTTGATTGTCTTACAATCCTGGAATGCTCCGCCAGGAAACTGGAGGGCATCACCCTTATTTCTTAAAATCACCCGGTTAATCGCATTCCAAAGATCAAGCGTGGCCAGAGATTTTATTTTAGGCCAATCCTGATGTCTACTATTGGCATCCAGATGGACAAATTGAAACGCCTTACTCATCATGGAGGCAATGTTTTCAGACCAGAGTGGGATTTGTTGCGAGGTACCAATAAGGAAAAGATTAGGCGGTAACGTAAATGATGTTTTTGAGCCCGGTAGAAGTACGGATTGCGCACAACGGCAGCCTTCCCGTCTGCGACTGTCCAGGATTGGCAAGGCATCGCCAAATAAAATTTCTGGCTCGATCATGTGCATATGCTCCAGGATCATGACATACTTTTTTGCAGATTGAAGAACTCCAGGAGGAAGAATATCCATTTGAATATCCTGATAGGGATCAACAGTAAACGGTTCTGTATGCTCGACAGGCTCTGTAAATGCTTGTTGGTAGTTCGCAAATTGCGCCCAGACAGCTGCAAAGGCAGATCCATTTTCTCCTTCCAAAATGCCCTGCCACTTGGCTGAAAGTGATTGTTGATCCTCGGCTTTTTGTTGGGCAATAAAGAGTTGCCTGATTTTACTCCTTTTTATTCGTATAACCTGATAGGTTTTTGGTTTGCGGAGCAAAATATCGCCGTTCTTCTGAATCGAATGGAGCAGGAACGGATCCTTCGTTCCCAATGTTGGATTTTGATCTCCACTTTCCTGCAAGTGATTCAGGAATCCTGTATACAGTTCTTTGAAGTCGACACTTGGTAAAATGTCAGGCTGTTGCTGAAGGAGATGTTCAATGATATTGCCGCGAGCTTCTGTAGCGATTTGCTTTAAAATACCATCATGAACAATGACATTATCTGGAAGGAAAATACATCGCTCGATCATGTCAGCATAACTCCATCCAGGGTGCATGACCAGGAAGAAAAGCTGCCCTTCATTAACAAGAGTCTGATATCGATCGTAAAGTTGGGGTGCAGGCCAGGATGCGACTTCCTCAAACGGGAGTTGGTCAGCCAGTGAAACAGCTAATTGTGACGCATAAGTCCGTTTGCCCGTTCCTGGATGTCCGTGAACCAGATAGTTCAAGGGCGGGCTGGTGTAAGCCTGATGGTTTTCCATGCACATAAAGGTACATGGCTCTCTCGAAGGTTAAAGACGAAAGAACAGATATAGAAAATATACCTGATGGTGAATAAAGGTTAATACATCCAGTCCGAACTGGATGTAACCAAATTAGATAAGGAGAGAAAAAAGTTAGAACGAGAAAGACTTGATCACTTCCCCTACATAACCTTCTAAAATGATCTGATAGCGACCGGAAGGCAGGGATTGCAAGTTCAATTCATAAATACTGTTGACTGGAAGATGGTCAACGCGGTCGTTCAACAATGTTTCACCATTTGCAGAAACAAGCTGGATGGATTTCACATTTTGCTTTAGCGATTCAAAATCAATGAAACACACTTTACCTGAGAGATCCAAAAAGAAGGCATCCTGGGGATCCAAGAAACTTTTATCAACAGCTTTGCTGGAAAAATTCTCCATAGACGGAGCAGAATGGAAACTTGAAAGAGACTGTGCAGTCAGGGAAGCACTAATACTAATACCTCCCAGGATCAATAAAAATTTCAGGCTAGTTTTCATGGTTTGGCTTGGTAAACAACTGTTTATTCGGATTGACAAAGATATCCCTCCTAGGTTTAAAATAAAAATCCGAATTAGAGGTCATATATCATCATTTATTCTGAGTTGAATGGATTCGCATCTCATTTCTGATGACTCCAGTGAGGAATAGTTTCATTATGTTCTAAATTTCGCTTCCTTGGCCAAGATGAATTTGGATAAAAAATGGGCAAAATTTTTATTCTGCAGAATTATTATAAAGTATATGCCCATTTTAAGTTAATAATCAAAATAATATTTGTTTCAATTTTAAATTACCGCATTTTATTTACAGCCTAAAGGCTTCACTCACCATGTCACGTATGTTCCGGAAAGTCTGTTTTTCCGAATTCACGTACAAAGTGGGCGAAATCCACCTCACATCTTCAATTCCTTCAGCGGCTTGAGGTGTAAAATCAGATTGGTCTGCTTTCATCCAAAACCAATCTGTATGCTTCAAATACCGGTGTTTTTTCTCCTTGAACAAATGCCAGGTTTCTCCAACAAATAGACCACAGGTTAGCTCTCGAAGTCCTGTTTCTTCCATTACTTCCCGAATAGCTGTTTGCATCATCGATTCACCTGGTTCTTGTTTGCCTTTCGGCAAATCCAGAATACCTCGTCTATAAATGACGAGCATCTCGCCAGTCGAATTGACAATAAGACCGCCACCGGCCTCTACCACAGTGAATAATTGGCGAAAATCGGACCACAGTCGATCCAGGTCACTATCGTATAACCAGACCTGTTCTCTTCCTGACCGCTTTTCAAGTGAATCCAGAATCGGGAATATCGATTTTGATTTCCCATGATACCGAGTCACCAACGTCCAGCCCTCCGCTGATTCTGGAGGATTTGCGGCAAGCACCATCAAATGTTCGTTGCAGTATATTTTATACATTTACAGGCTGTTTTTGAGTATTATGACTGAATCTGACCACGCAATTCTATTCGCTGAGGCACTGCTGCAAATTAATGCAATCCGACTCAGTCCACAAAAGCCTTATACCTGGGCCTCCGGGCTCAAGTCACCGGTCTATTGTGATAATCGTCTTCTCCTATCCTACCCAGACCTTCGTGTATTGGCTATAGATGGCCTGTTTTCTCTGGCTGAAAAAAGCGGAACGATAGATGCGATAGCTGGTGTTGCTACTGCAGGCATACCACATGGTGTTTTGCTTGCCGACCGGCTCAACTTGCCCTTTCTATACGTTCGTAGCAAACCCAAAGAACATGGGAAAGGAAATCAAATTGAAGGTGTTTGTCAGCCAGGACAACGAATTCTTGTTGTCGAAGACCTTATTTCTACGGGAGGCAGCTCTCTTCAGGCTGTTGAGGCCTTGCAGCAAGCCGGCGCTAAAATAGCAGGTGTTATTGCCCTCTTTACTTACGGTTTCCCTGAATCTGTAAATCGTTTTAAGGAGGCTGGTATCCCAATACAAACTGTAAGTAACTATACGACTGTTTTAGATGTCGCCAGGCGTAAAGGTCAAATCTCAGAATCAGAAGCCGGATTAATGATCTCATGGTACAAGGACCCTAGAGCATGGTCTGACCGAATAATTGAACAACCTGTCTAGCTTACAGGTCACCAAATCAACTTTTTTCTTCCTTTTGCGTACATCAGCTAGAACGTGACAGCACTTATGAAAATACTGAATAAATCCTCGGAAGCCTTTTTAAAGCAATACCTGGATAATCATGCGCCAACTGGTTATGAATCTTCTGGACAGAAAATCTGGTTGGATTACCTCAAACCTTATGTCGATGAGATTCATCTGGACAATTACGGATCAGCATTTGGCATTATCAATCCCGGAAAGGACTTTCGGGTTGTGATTGAGGCTCATGCGGATGAGATCTCGTGGTTTGTCAACTATATCACTGAGGATGGGTTCATCAATGTGGTTCGCAATGGTGGTTCCGATCATCAGATCGCTCCATCAATGCGCGTTCATATTCACACAAAAGAAGGCATTGTCAATGGTGTTTTTGGATGGCCTGCCATTCATCTCCGCAAAGGAAAAGACGCGAACCTCGCTCCTTCATTGGAAAACATTTTTGTTGATGTCGGAGCCAAAAACAAGGAGGAAGTCCTGAAGAAGGGAATTCATGTAGGTTGTGTCATAACCTTTGAAGACAGTATGACGACACTCAATGGCCGATTTATTGTAGGCCGTGCATTGGACAATCGAATTGGCGGTTTCTGCATCGCCCAGGTTGCTCGCATGCTCAAGGAGAACAAAATCGAACTTCCCTACTCTCTTTATATTGTGAATGCCGTCCAGGAAGAAGTTGGCCTTCGTGGTGCTGAAATGGTTGCCCGGACCATTGACCCACATGTGGCCATCGTTACGGATGTGACACATGACACGTATACACCATTGGTTAACAAAACGATCAATGGCGAAATCAAGTGTGGAGAAGGACCGACGATCACCTACGCTCCTGCAGTTCATAATACATTAAGGGATTTGATCATTGAAACTGCTGAGGAAAACAAGATTCCGTTCCAACGTGAAGCTTCTTCCCGATCCACAGGGACTGATACCGACGCATTTGCTTATTCGAACGGGGGCGTACCTGCTTCTTTGGTGTCATTACCTTTGCGCTATATGCATACGACGGTAGAAATGGCCCATCGGGACGACATCACCCATCTCGTTCAACTGCTGTATCATAGTGTCCAGAAAATCTCTTACCAGCACAACTTTAAATACTTCTAACTCATCCACGGCAACTATCTGGATGGATCGGTGTGTCCACACATTGATCTACAGTCATTTTTGGGTCGCAGCTGCAGCCACTGCACTGGGTTGGCAAACCTTCGTTTTACTCGGGCGAACGGAGGTCACGAATGCGTTGACACTTTACTTGTTTTCGGGCACAATTATGGCCTATTCGCTCCAACGCTGGATTGGAATATCTGTTCTGTCTACTGAGCGACAGAAGATCGTTGGATCTGTCTATAAGGCTTGGCCATGGTTAATTGTGTTCAGTGGCTTAACAGCGTTTTGGGCCTTTCTCGATTTACGTCCATCTACAAAATTGTTCGGCATTCTTGCAGGCTCACTATCCCTTCTTTATGTCCTCCCAATCAATTCGCATCAACGGATCAGAGATATCCCCCGATTGAAGATCTTTTTAATCAGTATCGTTTGGGCATTGGCAACCGTTATTCTTCCTGCAACAGAAGGCTCAGGTCCTTTAAATTATTCACTTGTTATCATCCTGTTTTGTTCGCGCGCGCTGTTCATTTTTGCGATTACTCTTCCGTTTGATTTGCGTGACCAGGATACCGATATCCGCCATCAAACTTTAACTCTACCAATATTACTCGGATGGCCCAAATGTCGCCGCATTGGCCTCATTGCCCTCAGTAGTAGTTTGGTAATAGACAGTACGATTGCAATGACTGGATGGATAGATTGGACAAGCTGGATGGGCAATATCATCACAATCGTCCTTGCAATGTGGATGCTGGTCCGTACGGATGAACACAAGAGTGAACTGTTTTTTAGCCTTTGGATTGATGGGCTGATGTTCTTGCCATGGCTTACCACTTATATACTGAACGCTATGACAGCCGTCTGATCCTATGGATTTAACATCCGGCGCAAGCCAAGATGGACGGAAGAAAAGGGCCAGTCATGGAGTCCAACACCTCCCTTGAGTATGAGTTGCCAAGGGCGATCCATAGCCCCCAAGCGCGCATCTAATGAAGCGACCAACGGCCTGTCGCCCATATTGAAGTAACCCCAATAGCCCCTGACCTCTCCTCGCAATGACCAGCGGTTTGCTGACCAGCCCAAACTGCCCCCATAGAGGACACAATCATTTTGACGATGTTTGTCATCATAAGTTTGATAGGCGTAAAACCCCAACATTGCCTCCCATTCCAGAGAATACAGTCCAGGAATATGGCCAAAGGAGGCCAAATCAAAAAAATATCCTGGCGTATCTGTATATCGTGCTGCACCTAAATTTGTTCCTGATGCCGTCTTAATACCTACACGCAATTCCGATTGAACAGGCACCCATTTCTCAGGTAATTTAATTGATGATTCCACATAAATATCTCCTCCAGCCCATTGCTGATTATAAGACAGAAAGTGAACTTTCCGCATGGTCTTCAGTTCGTGACTAGTCGTGTACCACTCCAAAGGGACGAGATGAATCCTTAATCGGACTGCGGACGTGGCCTGCCAGCGCAAATCCAAATGCGAATTAAGCGTTGTTTCACCACTCCTGAAATAACCAACTCCTGTTAGTGTAAAACTTGTCAATGTGTCCCATTGCCCATGATTGTCCGGTATGGGTAATGCATTTGGCCCCATTCCAGTTGACGTGAGGTTGATATAATTCTCAAATGGAGTAATGCCATCCCATTGGACATTTTCTGACCACCACTGAGGCCCTTGCGCCAAGGCATCCTGACTCAACAAACAAAAAGCTAACACGCCAAACAGATGATAGAAGAACTTATTCATCCTCAAGTAGATCAGGTCGTCGATGTCTCGTGCGTTTCACTGCTTCTTCATGTCTCCAGGCATCGATGGCTTCAAAATTGCCGGAAAGTAGAATGTCGGGCACCTTCCACCCCTTGAAATCCGCCGGACGAGTGTAGGCTGGAGGGGCCACCAGATTATCCTGGAAGGAGTCAAACAACGCGGACGTCTCATCATTGAGTACACCTGGCAGTAACCGGCCTACGGCATCCACCACAACAGCAGCGGCTAATTCACCACCACTCAGCACATAATCGCCAATACTGATCTCACGGGTCACAATATGTTCCCTGATCCGTTCATCGATCCCTTTATAGTGGCCACAGATCAGCATGATATTCGACAACATGGACAAGTTGTTGGCCATGGGTTGATCCAGTTGTTCTCCATCTGGCGCCATATAAATGATCTCGTCATAGGTGCGTTTGGATTGGAGATCCTCGATACAGTCCATCAGTGGTTGGGGCATCATGACCATACCGGCTCCTCCCCCGAATGCATAATCGTCAACCTGTTTGTGCTTGCCGATGCCATAGGTTCGCAGATCTATAATATCTACCTCCAACAATCCCCGATCCCTGGCCCTGCCCAAGATGGAATGGCTGAGCGGACTGACGAGTAACTCGGGGACGACTGTAATGATATCAATGTGGAGCACTTGAAATCCCGGCCTATGACCGGCGTTTGACCAGAGACAAAGATGGATAATGTTGTTCAGGATCAGCCAAAAATTGCTGGATTCGTTGATCTAAAGTTGAATCCACAAGCGGCCATAGGGGCTGCTCCACCTGACGAATACGAAGGAGAGCCGCTTTCACCTCTTTATCCCATGTCGGAAAATAAGTATCCAGGTCAGTAGCTGTTACGACACCCCTGCAACCGGGTTTTGAACATGTGAGGGCCATTGGAGACTCCAGATTGAATAAACCATATTCATCTGTTATCTCTTCTCCAGGGTGAATATCACGGATCGCTAATTCAAATCCGAAAGCAGTTGTCATTGTATTAGGGAAACAACAGTGATTCACATACTTTCCCAAATCCCAACTCAGTATACGATCTCCTCTTTCGTCTACATAGGCATATCGCTCTACAGGCGCCTGGAGAACATTTGGCAGTGCGCTATAGTCTCGATCATTGATCACCAATTCAAGTGGGTCGCGAATATATGTGATCGTGCCAACAGGTATAAATTCGGTTGCATAGACGCCCAGTCCTATCCGCGAACTTTTGTTCTTCAATCGAGATGCCGGATGAAACATGTCAATTTTTTTTACAAAGATTCACTGTTTCCATAAGATTTCCACTTTTGATGTTATCGAAATTATTTTGGTCAAATACATTATGAGATGCTACATTTGCAGCGAAATTTCTGATCATAAGCCATGTTGTCCTGCCAACTGATGAGTTGATTAGGCCACTTTGGAAACTTTTTAACTCGTTCTGCCGTTATTTGGGCATTTCAGCGGCAATAGGTCGCACAATTTCTCTTTCCTATAATTCGAATCCCATGGAAAACACCTCGCCTACCGATGCTACTCGATACTCAGATGCTGAACTTGAAGAGTTTCGTCTTCTCGTAAATGAGAAATTGGAAAAAGCACGCACGGAACTGGAGTTCATGCAGAGCCAACTTTCCGAAATGAGTGAGAATACGAACAACAAGAACAGTGGGGATCTATTTGATGACAGCAGCTTGCATACGGAGATCGAGATGATGAGTCGTATGATCTCAAGACAACAACATTTTGTCCAAAACTTGGAAGCTGCCCTGTTCCGGATACGCAACAAGTCTTATGGGATCTGTGCAATTACTGGAAAATTGATCAGCAAACAACGACTGCTACTTGTACCTCATGCCACGAAAAGTGTCCTTGGCAAGGAGGAAGAAAAGAAACTCCAGGCTCAAGAGCCCTTCAAAGGGGCATATGCCGGCCAAAATCCATTAAAAAACGAGTTCGGTGGAGGTGAGGATTAATCCTTCCTCAAATAGAGGCGTTACTCGCCCTTTTCAAACTTTTTAAGAGACAAATGGTCCTGCCCTCCCTATCGGGGAGCAGGATTTTTTATTATTGCGGTATCGTTTCCTTAAATTATCAAGCCCTACCAGCAAACAGTCCATGAAGAACAAGTACTTTGACCTGATTGATCAAACATTCGACTTTCCTCAGGAGGGCTTTGATATTGAAAATGGATATTTGACATTTCACAACTTCTCGGTCATGCATTTGATCCAGAAGTATGGCACGCCACTCAAACTGACCTACCTGCCCCGAATTGGCGCACAGATTAAAAAAGCCAAGAATTTCTTTAACCGCGCAATTAAGGCACTGAACTACGGGGGGGACTATTATTACTGTTATTGCACCAAGAGTAATCACTTTAGTTACATCCTGGATGAAGTCATGCAGAATGACGTGCATCTCGAAACATCCTCTTCTTTTGACATCGATCTCCTGCGCAACCTCCATGCGTCCGGGAAACTCAAAAAGGATTCCATCATTATTAACAATGGATTCAAACCAAGGGCATATACTGAAAAAATTGCCAGTCTGATCAATGATGGATTTTACAATGTGATCCCGGTTCTCGATCATCCAGATGAACTGGCCAACTACAATGAGTTGGTTCGTGGCGAATGCAAACTTGGAATCCGGGTAGCCACAGATGAAGAACCAAACTTTGAATTTTATACCTCGAGACTAGGATTCCGTGCGACCGAGGTGATCCCGTATTACCAGGAGCGGATCGCAAACAACCCCAAGTTCAAGCTGAAGATGCTCCACTTCTTTGTGGACACAGGCATCAAGGACACGATCTATTACTGGGGGGAACTGAAAAAAGTGATCAAGCTGTACTGCGAATTAAAGAAGATTTGCCCCGATTTGCGAGCGATCAATATTGGCGGTGGCATGCCGATTCGAAACACCCTCAGTTTCGAATACGATTACAGGTACATGGTCAAAGAGATCGTCAGCATGATCCAGCAGGCCTGTGAAGAAGAGGGCATACCCGAGCCCGATATTTTTACCGAATTCGGAAAATACACTGTGGGCGAAAGTGGAGCGACCATCTTCTCGGTGCTGGCGCAGAAAAAACAAAACGACGCCGAAACCTGGTATATGATCGATAACTCCCTGATGAACACACTACCGGACAGCTGGGGTATTTATGAGCGATTCATCTTGCTGCCTGTGAACAAATGGGACAATGAATATCATCGTGTCAATATCGGCGGGTTGAGTTGCGACAACTCGGATTATTACAATTCCGAGGTCCACGAAAACCAGGTGTACTTACCGCGCATCGAAGCTGGCGATGAGGAGCCCTTGTATATTGGCTTCTTTCACACGGGGGCATATCAGGATTCCATCAGTGGATTTGGCGGCATCAAGCACTGTTTGATCCCGTCACCAAAACACGTAATCGTCGATCGCGACGAAATGGGAAATCTAGTCGATTGGCAGGTGTACGAAGAACAAACTGCCGAAAGTATGCTGAAGATCCTTGGTTATTTGCCAGAAGAAAAACCAGCTCAGATCTAATAAAAAAAGGCCCTTGTCACCAAGGGCCTTTTTTTATATTGATAATCGATGTTTTTATTTATCGATGCTGATCAATTCTACTTCAAAGATCAACGGTGTGAACGGAGGAATTTTAGCTCCAGCACCACGAGATCCATAAGCGAGATCTGATGGTACATAAAGGCGCCACTTGTCGCCTGTTTTCATCAACTGAAGGGCTTCTGTCCAACCCTTGATGACACCATTAACCGGAAAAGTTGCTGGTTCACCGCGGTCTACTGAACTGTCGAAAACAGTACCGTCCAGTAACGTTCCATGATAGTGGGTTGTGACTTTATCTGTCAAACCTGGAGATGCACCGGTTCCTGCAGTGATAACTTCGTATTGAAGGCCACTGGGCAACGTAGTTATACCTGGCTTTTTCCCATTTTCAGCGAAAAAAGCTGCTGCGTCAGAAACAGCATCTGCAAATTTGGCTTCATCCTTTTTTTGCATGTACTGCTGGACAACCTGGTTTGCTGCTGCCTGGTCAAGCTTCATATCACTTTTGGTGATGGCGGCTTTCAGACCATCTGCAAGTGATTCGATATCCAATTTTTCAAATCCTTGCTTGGACAAATTGTCTCCGACAAGGATGCCCAGGCTGTAACTCAATGAATCCATTTTTTGTGCGTTAGTTGTGTTGATGTTGAAAATCAGAAGGCCGATGAAAAAGAGCAACGGCTTCATGGAAATCACGTGTTTGTTCATGATGTTTGTTTTAACTCTGCGTAGCGTTGATAGAAATATGGAATGGTTTCGATCCCCTTATAAAAGTTAAAGAGGCCAAAGTGTTCATTTGGTGAGTGAATTGCATCACTATCCAAACCGAATCCGAGAAGTACAGACTTTGCTTTGAGTACAGTTTCGAAGAGTGCAACGATCGGAATGCTGCCTCCGCTCCGCACTGGAATAGGTGCCTTGCCGAAGGTTTGGGTCATCGCCCAATCCGCGGCTTGATACTCGGATGAATCTGTTGGTGTAACCGCCGCATCGCCACCGTGATGTGGTGTGATTTTCACCTTGACCGAATCCGGGGCAATCGCTTCAAAATGCTTTTTGAAGAGCTTGAATACCTTATCCGGATCTTGATGAGGAACCAGTCGCATGCTGATCTTGGCAAAGGCTTTGGATGGCAACACTGTCTTGGCACCGTCGCCAATATAACCGCCCCAAATACCATTGACATCGAGTGTCGGCCGGATGCTGGTGCGTTCCAATGTGGTATATCCCTTTTCTCCCTGCAAGGCTTTTACGCCCAGGTCTTTCATGTATGCCTTTTCATCATGTGGCGCCTGATTCATGGCTTGGCGCTCTTCTTTGCTGACGATGTCCACATCATCATAGAAGCCCGGGATGGTGATCTCGCCACGTTTGTTGTGCAAATCGGAGATCATCTTCGACAGGACGTTGATCGGATTGGCAACAGCTCCACCATAAACGCCGGAATGCAGATCCCGATTTGGGCCGGTGACCTCTACTTCCAGATAGGTCAGCCCTCGCAATCCGGTCGTGATGGATGGTACTTTATTATCGAGGATGGATGTATCCGAGATCAGGACCATATCACAAGCCAGACGCTTCTTCTCTTTTTTGCAGAATTTCTCCAGGTTCACCGAACCGACTTCCTCCTCCCCTTCGATCATGAACTTGACATTGCAAGGGATGGATTTTGCATTTCGCATGGCTTCGAACGCCTTGACATGCATAAAGAGT
>JAHEAU010000320.1 GCA_024642625.1 Lewinellaceae bacterium | reverse complement strand
TGACCTGGACCTTTCCAGAATACGCTGAGTCAACGCCAGCAACCATTGCTTCAAGGATGTCCTCTACTCGTTCAGACCTGGGGTTATCTGCAGTAAAAACTGTCAAATCGCTGCATTCAGCAGCAATGCGGCCCATCATCTGACGCTTCGTCTGATCACGGTCTCCTCCACAGCCAATAACTGAAAGCAATTTTGATGACCGAGGCTTTACTTGATTTAGTGTTTCGAGGACTTTCGACAAGGCATCCGGGGTATGCGCAAAATCAACAACACCCATGCGCCCGGACGGATGGCGAAGAATCTCCATCCTTCCTCTTGCGCCTGTACAACCACTAAGAGCCTGAAGTGCTTCCACTTCATTGATGTCCAGAGCTACTGCGACACCAAAGGCCGCCAGGAGATTATATGCATTGAATTCACCAACAAGACGGCAAGCAATCTCACGCTCATTGATCTTCAGTAATAATCCTTCCAGCTGATTTTCCAATACCCGGCCTTTGACATCCGAAAGTGTTCGCATGGAATAGGACATGACCGTTGCAGAGCAATTCTGGACCATCACCCGGCCATTTCGATCATCCGTATTGATCAATGCAAAAGCAGCCGATGGCAGCTGATCGAAGAAGGATTTTTTAGCCGCCAGGTAATTGGCAAAAGTGCCATGATAATCGAGATGATCGTGAGTCAGATTGGTAAATACTCCACCACTGAAGGTGACACCATCGATTCGTCCCTGGGTCACAGCATGAGAACTTACTTCCATAAACACATAACTTACACCTGCGTCGGCCATTTGGCGAAACATCCGCTGGAGAGAAAGGACATCAGGTGTCGTCAATCGGGATTGCTCCCGATGACCAGGCCAGCATATCTCGATGGTGGAAATCAGTCCACATGGATATCCAAGAGCCGTAAATAGTTGATATAACAAATAGACGACGGAAGTTTTCCCATTGGTACCCGTCACACCCACCACATGCATATCACGAGATGGGGCATCATACAGGTTATTTGCCATGATGCATATGGCATCACGAGCATGAGTGACCTGAATCCAGCTTACACCTTTGGCCAAATCAGCAGGAGCAGGTTGCTCCGAGACAATGACACTTGCTCCTTTATCAAGTGCATCCGGAATAAAGCGGGCTCCATCATCAACAGTCCCGGGCAGGGCAATAAAGAGGTCGCCTTCCAGAACCAGCCTGCTATCCAGGGTGATCCGAGCAATGGATTGCTTTAGATCACCCCGGAACTGCAGAACGTTCACACCGTTTGATATGTATTCAAGGGATTTCAATTTGTTACCGGTGCGTTTCGAGTTTAATAAAAGGTTGGTGTTTACTCTCAAAAAAAAGCTTCTTCTATTCCAGATAGATGCGGATATATTGTCCTTGAGCGGGTGAGCCCGACCGAACAGATTGCCTGCGAACTTTACCGGCCCCAAGCGCGTCGACTTTCAAACCACTATTCTCTAACAGGTAGATCGCATCTCTTAACCCCATTCCGATAACATTCGGCACCTGGTTTTCAGGAAGAATACGATTCAGAAAGTTCAATTGGTCGTCCTCGCCAATTTTACTTACAGCCCAATCACCTTCTCCATTATCTTTTGCAGGTACACCTGCTTCCATGCAGATTCTGTGAAAATCTTCCCGTCGTCCAACTTCCCATTGAGGAATCCGCAAAGCAGCTACATCTTGCTTTTCTTCGGCTTGGAGTTCGTCAAACATTTCCTTCCTGGAGGAGAAACAATAGTCCGATATTTCACGAAATACAGGAAGGGCCACTTCACTACCATAATAGCCATTGTGTGGATCAGTCACTACGACTATAGCTGCATATTTTGGGTTCTTTGCTGGAAAATAGCCAACGAAGGAGCTTCTATAGGCTACATCTTTCCCGTGTTGGTAACCTATCTGGGCGGTGCCGGTCTTTCCGGCAAAAGTGTATCTACTAGTTGCCATACCGGAGGCAGTACCTTGAATGACAACTCCTTCAAGCATTTTTTGCATTTGACGTACCACTTTGGCAGATGCGATCCGACGATCGATGATTTCAGGATGGAATTGCTTTAAAGGTTCGCCCTGACGTTGAATTTCGGAAACCAGTTTAGGCCGCATCATTTTGCCTCCATTTGCCACTGCAGCATATAGATTCAAAATCTGTAACGGGGTCATTTCAACCTCATAACCCATTGACATCCAAGGCAAAGTAATACCACTCCAACTTGATTTTTGAGAGGGATCCTTTAATTTAGGATGAGCTTCACCTGCCAGATCAACTTTCGTCAGATTATCTATCCCAAAGGATTTCAACCGTTTGATGAATGCTTCGGGTTGTGCACCATAGTATCGTTGGACTAATTTGGCCACACCGACATTGGATGAAATCTCAAATGCCCGACTGACTGTGCAGGTATCAATGCCATGTAGGTGAGCGTCCTTTAATGTCAGATTATAAAATTTCGTTTCCCCCTTTTCAAGGTCAACCAGATCATCAGGAGTTACATATCCATCTTCCAATAAAGCCATATAGCTCGCCAGTTTGAAGACAGAACCCGGTTCTACAGCAGAACCTATAGCATGGTTGTACAATTCGATGTATCCATTTTCACTCTTGTCCAGATTCACCATCGCTCTGATGAACCCCGTTTCAATATCCATCACGATGGCAACACCTGATTCCGCACTATGTGTAGAAAGTGCCCTTGTCAATGCATGATGTGCAATGTCCTGCATACCCATATCAAGCGTCGTCACCAAGTCTTTGCCAGGCTTGGGAGCAATTTCAGTTAAGTCATTGATTGGCAGCATGATATTCCCCGGAAGACGCTGCATTAACCGCAGGCCATCTTCGCCACAGAGTATGGATTGATATTTCCCTTCCAAGCCGACAGGTTTTGCACCTTTACGAATTGAACCGACAGTTCGACTGGCAAGACCGCCAAACGGGCGTTGACGCTCCAAGTGCTCCAGCAAGATTGCGCCACCTTTGAATTGACCTAATTTGAACAAGGGGAAGGTTTTTACCAATTCCGCTTTCTCAACTGAAAGTTTTGGGTGAATTCTGAAATAACGGTCCTTGGCTTTCCGTCTCGTCTTCAAGACTTTTGCCCATGAACTGGCCGACCGGGACCCATCTATATATTTGGATAAATACCATCCCAGTGAATCGACATTTTCACGGAAGATTTCTTCTGACATCGCACTGGAGTTGAGGTCCATCCGTAACTCATAAGTCGCTACTGAGCTAGCCAGAATAGCTCCATTTTCTGTGATTATACTTCCCTTTTCAGCCTCTACTGGCACATACTTCAACTGACTCTTTTCTGCTTTTGCCCGCCATTTGTCACCTTCCACCCATTGAATGATCATGACCCGACCGAGTATTGCCAGAGCAAGCAGCAATACCAGTCCGAGAACCAGGTAGGCTTTAATCAGGAGTTCGTTTTTTCGTACCTCAGCCATGGGAATTAATGGGTTTCAATCAT
>JAHEAU010000319.1 GCA_024642625.1 Lewinellaceae bacterium | reverse complement strand
ATGAGGGGGTGGGCCGGCAGTCAACTTTAGAGATAAAAAAGACAATCTAGAAATGCCCCCGAGTACTCGGGGGGGGGGTAGGTTTGGTACAAAAGTGAAATGCAAATGCTCTAAATCACCCCAGGAAGTAAAGAATGAAAACCGACAGTCTACTATTTTCCCGAAGCCAATGTAGCCCAGGGTTTCTTGACCGCCAGTGGAGGTTAACCCTGGGTTTTGGTAGTTCAAACGAACAGGAAACCATTTTAATGGTTTACCAACAATGCGTCTTGATCTTATTGAATTTCTGCTTCAGAAATAATCATTTCCCTTCCAACCGATCCACTGTCTGCAGATCCCCCAACCTGAAGCGAATAGGCAGTCCTGACCGTTTTTCCAACTCTCGTTCCTTGACACAAAAAAAGGCCTTGGATGCAGGATTGGAAGAGAGTGCTAACGGGCTGTCATCCTGATTTGGCAACGGTTGCGTGCGCATAGCCCACAGATTTAGATAGGCTGGTAATGAGGTTGAATTCGTACTTGCAGGTACCCCGTTTTGGGCGGATAAGCCAAGTCCAAAACACAGCCACAACCCAAGGATAAGAGTTCTCAATTTTACCTTTGCCAACTGTTGAAAAGCCATAGATCACGTTTGTAAGACACCCGGATTAAACACCTCTATTGGTGCATGGTTCGCCGCTTCGATACCCATAGAAATGGCAAGTCGTGTTTCGAGCGGGTCGATGATGCCATCCACCCATAAGCGCGCTGCGGCATAGTACGGTGATGTCTGCTCGTCGTATCTCGCCTTGATCTTTTGGAATAGTTCCTCTTCCTCCTCCGGCTGGGGTGGATGCCCTTTGCGTTTCAACGTAGACACCTGGATCTGGGTGAGCACTTTGGCGGCTTGTTCGCCACCCATCACAGCGATCTTGGCCGTGGGCCAGGCAAAGATCAACCGAGGATCATACGCTTTTCCGCACATCGCATAATTGCCCGCACCATACGAGTTGCCCATGATGATGGTGAATTTGGGCACCGTCGAATTAGCGACAGCGTTGACCATTTTTGCCCCATCCTTGATGATGCCGCCATGTTCTGATCGGGACCCGACCATGAAGCCCGTCACATCATGCAAGAACACCAGCGGGATCTTCTTCTGGTTGCAATTCATGATAAATCGGGTCGCCTTATCCGCACTGTCGGAATAGATGACACCGCCAAACTGCATTTCGCCCTTGCCATTTTTCACAACCTCCCTGTAGTTGGCCACGATGCCGACCGACCATCCATCGATCCGTGCATAGGCGCAAATGATCGACTTGCCATAATCCTTCTTGTATTCGGTCAGTTTGGAGTCATCCACCAAGCGCTTGAGAATTTCACGGGTATCATAGGGCTTGGCCGATTCGCCGGGAAACAATCCGTAGATTTCTTCTTCTGCATGGGCAGGAGGAGCGGTCTTGATCCGATCAAAGCCCGTTAGGCTGGGTTGTCCAAATCGACCGACCAGATCACGAATGGTCTCCAGGCAGGTCTTGTCATCCGGCATCTTGTAGTCCGTCACACCGGATATATCACAATGGGTATCTGCACCTCCCAACGTATCCTGATCCACATCTTCACCGATGGCGGCTTTCACGAGGTAAGGCCCGGCAAGAAAGATCGACCCGGTGCCTTCTACAATCAATGCCTCATCCGACATAATCGGCAAATAGGCACCTCCTGCCACGCAAGAGCCCATGACCGCTGCAATTTGGGGGATGCCCATAGAGGACATCCGGGCATTATTTCGAAAAATGCGGCCAAAGTGTTCCTTGTCGGGAAAGATTTCGTCCTGCATCGGTAAATACACGCCTGCACTGTCGACCAGATAGATGATCGGAATGCGGTTTTCCATGGCTATTTCCTGGGCGCGGAGGTTCTTCTTTCCGGTCATTGGAAACCAGGCACCGGCTTTTACTGTCGGATCGTTTGCCACGACGATACAGATGCGCTTTGCAATATACCCCAGACCGACAATCACGCCAGCTGCTGGGCAGCCACCGTCATCTTCATACATGTCATACGCTGCAAAAGCGCCAATTTCAAGGAAAGGGGAGTCTTCATCCAGCAATAATCGGACACGCTCACGAGGTGGAAGCTTTCCCTGTTCAGCCAGGCGTTCCATCTTTTTCGGGCCACCACCGGCCTTGATGCGCTCCAATCGATGATGCATTTTGGCTACACCCAGGCGATTGTCGTCTTCGTGTTTATTGAAGGTCAGATCGTAATCCGTTGTTTTACTCATAACTGTATCCCACTATTCGTTGTGCCAAATTAGGTGGTATTCGGCAGAACTAGGGAATACACACGTCGCCTTTGGCCTATCGCAAGAAAATGTACTTGAATTCGCCCGGGTAATTGGTGTACTGACCTTCCAAAGTCAGTTTACCCGTTTCTTCCATCAGATCCAGACAATGAGCCACGTTTTCTACACTTCGGCCATTGATCTTTTTGATAATGAATTCGGGTTCCATATTGACCTGATCGGATTTGCTGCCCGGTTCGATGGCCTGGACAATCACGCCGCCTCGTCCGTATTTACGCGACTCCGTTGCACCTAGTTCGCGGATTCCCATTCCCGTATCCTGATAAAGAGAATTTGCCCGTGGATCGACCGCCGCAGCCAGGTTTTTGATTTCCTGGAGAGTCACCAATGTCTGTCTGTTGACACCATCATGAATGTATTTGATGGACAGTTTTTGTCCGGGCCGGGCTCTGGCCACCTGCTCCTGGAGTTCGGGTACAGAATTGATCCGGTTTCCTTCTATGGACAGAATGACATCACCTCGACGCAAACCCCCGTCATAAGCTGCACTGCCCGGATTAACCCTCGTGATCAGAACGCCCTGGCCAGGCGGAATGCCGGATGCTTTGGCTTGATCCTGATTCAGATTATCGACATTGATACCCAGGATGCCGCGCTGTGCAGTCCCGAATTCGCGCAGATCACCTACCACTTTTCTTACGAGATTGGAAGGGACAGCGAAGGAGTATCCCTCGTATTTTCCTGATTTGGTAATGATGGCCGTGTTGATGCCGATCAGATCGCCTCGTGTATTGACCAGTGCACCACCGCTATTGCCCGGATTGATCACGGCATCGGTCTGAATGAATGATTCGACGCGATACACATCATCCAGTATATTGATACTCCGCCCTTTGGCACTCACGATTCCAGCAGTGACAGTAGATTCAAGGTTGAACGGATTGCCTACAGCCACGACCCATTCGCCTACACGCAGGCTATCGGAATTTGCAAAATCGACATACGACAATCCCTTTGCTTCAATCCGGATCACTGCGATATCTGTGGAGGGATCTGTCCCGATCAGGGTGGCCAGGTATTCTCGCTGGTCATTCAAGGTGACTTCAATTCGATTGCCGCCTGCAATGACATGATGGTTGGTCACGATATACCCATCTTCAGACAGGATGACTCCAGAACCGGTAGAGCTCTCCTCGTCAAAAC
>JAHEAU010000318.1 GCA_024642625.1 Lewinellaceae bacterium | reverse complement strand
AAAAATACCCATACCCATTTGTATGAATCCACCGTAAAACCCCAGTGCCAGATAGACCGGAATGGCAATCCACCATTTTACCGCTCGATAATCACTTTTTTCCTTCAACCACCTTTTGGGTTTTATCACCATGACCAGAAGCATGGCCAACATCAAGTACTTGAAGACAAACAGAAATTGTTCATTGCTGACTGAGATCGCCACCCAAACACCAGCTAACGCTCCAATAACAGTCCAGAAAATATTTTGCCGGCCATGAGTCAAATCTAATTTACCATGCCTGTAGAATGCATAGCTGCCCGCCGCCGATTGAGTAAAGACACCGATCCGGTTGGTGCCATTGGCAATGTTTCCTGGCAATCCCATCACCTCCGTCAGTATAGATAAGGTGATGGCAGATCCATTTCCTGCCAGAGTATTAATGGCACCCGCCAGCGCTCCCCCAGCTATGGCGATTACATATTGGTACCACTCAAACATATTCTTGGTCTTTTGGCTGGCAGATTTCAACTAAGACTCCTCCCATTGATTTTGGATGAATAAAGAAGATCCATTTGTTCAGTGCCCCGGTCACGGGCTGACCCTGTAATAATTGAAAACCTGCTTTTCTCAGTCTTTCCATTTCGCTGTGGATGTCTTCGACCCGAAATGCCAGGTGATGAATTCCCTCGCCTTTTTTTGCTAAAAACTTTGCCACCGGACTGTCTGGACCGGTAGCTTGCAACAGCTCAATTTTGTGATCGGCTTGCTGTAGAAAACGTACTCTCACTTTTTGCAGCTCAACGACTTCCTCTGCAATAATGGAAATCGGTGAAAGCTTGGCATAGCGCTCGGTGGCTTCATCCAAATCAAATACCGCGACGGCAATATGGTCTAACGGAAAATCTTTTATGCGCATCAAATATTTTCGAAAATCCCCAAGTGTCTTTTTTCTTCCCAGGCACCACGTGTGAAGTCAGGACATTTAACCGGAACACTTCCCAACTCCGTGGATATTTTTGATAATTCAACAATGCAAGACCACGCGGCGGCATCGTAGACATCCATATCCAAAGGCCAGCCGTTGTTGAGGCAATCGATCAATCGATACATTTGTATGAAATCCATGCCCCCGTGCCCCCCGTGTTTGGCAATTCCATCTTTCAGTTTGTCCCAAATAGGGTGACGGTATTTTTCCTGATATTCCTTCACTGCAGCATCATCTAACCACTCATGACCTTTATCAACAATGGCAAGCCGGCTTGGATAGCCTTCATGATAACCCTTGGTACCCGCGATGGCATTAATACGGCTGTAGGGTCTGGGTGTCACCACATCGTGCTGAATTAAGATCGTTCTACCCAGGGCGGTTTTTACCAGCGTATTATTCATGTCACCATGAATAAAATCAGAACGATCATGAAACTCATTGCCAGACTCTACCGTTTTCGAATGCTCGCTCAAGCTTGCCTGTAGACTACTCATAGATACCAGGTGGTCAAATTTGTCCCCCCGGTTTATACCCATATATTGGGCAACAGGACCGAGACCATGGGTGGGGTAGAGATTACCATCTTGCTTCAGATGATATCTAATGCGCCAATCATTGTAGTAGTGTTCATCCTGAAAGAGGCCTTCTCTAAGATTCTGGATGTAAGCAGCTTCGCCGTAAGTAAGCGTTCCAAAGACCTCATTTTGCACCATATTTAATACCCAAAGTTCTTCGTCGCCATAACACACATTTTCAAGCATCATGCAGTTGACCTGGTTTTGTTCGGCGGTATTGACCAGATCCCAACAGCCTTGTAAGGTCATGGATGGCGGGACTTCAACGGCGACATGTTTTCCTTGTTGCATGGCATATACTGCCATGGGCACATGCTCATCCCAGGGTGAACAGATAATCACCAGGTCTACGTCATCTCTCCGGCACATTTCCATCCAGGCATTTTTATCTTCTGTGTATACCACTGGATTTTGACCCGCTTCCTTTAGCTTATCCAAAGTAGGGGCTATTCGTTCCTTGCGAACATCACAAATTGCCGTAATCCGGGCTTTATCCGGAAATAACGCGTTGACCAATTGGGCTTGCCCGGTACCCCGGTTACCCAGGCCGAGCATCGCTACTTTCACCTGACTGATGGGGTTCTTTTTCAAATTTATGACACTTGCTTGATCCATCGGCCGACCTTTACTGCCTTCGTTTAGGATTTCTTCAATTTCTGACATAGAAACACCTGAAGCAGTAGCCGAAGGGGCTAGGCCTAACCAGGCGGCTGCTGCAGATGAAATCTTAATGAAATTGCGTCGGGGATGATTCATACCTTTGATATTTTTATGTTTAAGAAAGATAAGAAAGTCTGATTGTAATCAGATCCCTAAACAACAAGAAATCCTTGTATGGTAGATTATGATTCGCTCTCGACGTCGGTTTCCGCTGTAGTGGTTGATTTTTCCTGGCCGTTTTCAGCGGCAAGTTTTTCAGCATCAGCGTGCTGTAGGGGTACCGCATATGGCCGAGGACCAATCAATTTTTCTACATCAGATTTAAGCAATACTTCCCTTTCCAACAAATGGGCAGCCAGCGTATCCAATTCCGTACGGTATTTGGTCAATAACTCCTGTGCCCGGACATACTGAGATTCAACCAGATTACGTACTTCATCGTCGATCAGCGTTGCGGTATTGTCAGAATATGGCTTTGTGAACTGATCTTGCGACATGCCATAAAAAGAGACGTTGCCCACCTTTGGATTCATCCCGTATATCGAGATCATGCTGTAGGCCATTTTGGTCACCTGATCCAAATCGCTTTGAGCTCCGGTGGAGATTTTGTCAAAAACAATTCTTTCTGCCGCCCGGCCGCCAAAAGTCATGCACATCCGGTCTAGCAGTTGCTCTGTTCGAGTGATGTACTCTTCTTTTGGAAGGTATTGTGCAAAGCCTAAAGTGCCTACTCCTCGAGGTACTATAGTCACCTTTACGAGCGGAGAAGCATGTTCCAGAAACCACCCGCAAACGGCATGTCCGGCTTCATGAAAAGCGATGATTTCCTTCTCTTCCGGAGAGATCAATTTATTCTTCTTCTCTAATCCTCCGATTACCCGGTCCAAAGCATAGTTGAAGTCTTCTAAATCTACTGCCTTTTTTTCTCTTCTGGCAGCGACCAGGGCTGCTTCATTACAAATATTGGCAATGTCGGCCCCGGCAAATCCCGGAGTCATTTCAGAAAGAATTTCCGGTTTTACCTCTTCGGAAATTTTGATTGATTTGAGGTGAACGCGGAATATCTGTTCGCGACCCTTCAAATCAGGTCTATCAATACCAATTTGTCGATCAAAGCGACCCGGACGCAACAGAGCACTATCTAGGACATCCGGACGGTTCGTTGCCGCCATCAGAATGACTCCTTTGTCGGTACTGAATCCATCCATCTCTACCAACAACTGGTTTAGGGTATTTTCACGTTCGTCATTTCCTCCCGGCACGTTATTTCGACCTCTTGCGCGACCGATGG